>SLFT01000030.1 GCA_007124105.1 Candidatus Hydrogenedentota bacterium
AGCGGGCAAGGAATACCGCTATGGCAAGTTAAACAATGAACGTATCCAGAACCTTGTGCAGGAGCACGTGGTGAAGGGCAACCCCGTCATGGATTATCTCATCGGCAACTAGCCGATATGAGAGCGAACAGGACAATAGGAGAAGTTAGACTATGAGTAATATACATTCTCATGTGTTGGTTTGCGCCGGGGCGGGGTGCGTGGCGTCTGGCGCGCACGCCGTCAGCGACGCGTTGCAGGACGCGTTGCGCAAACACAACCTGAACACCGAAGTTGATGTGATCCACACAGGCTGTCTCGGCCCCTGCGCCATCGGCCCGGTCGCCGTGGTATACCCCGACGGCATCTTTTACCAGGGACTTACGCCAGAAGACGCCGAAGAAATTGTTTCCGAACATCTGTTGAAAGGCCGTCCTGTCGAGCGGCTGAATTTCAAAACGCCGGCCACGGCGCAGATTATTCCTGCGTTGCAGGAAATTGGATTCTTCCAGCAACAGCAGAAGATCGTGCTGCGCAATTGCGGCGCCATTGATCCCACCAGTATCGAAGAATACATCGCCCGCGACGGGTATCAGGCGCTCGCCAAGGCGCTGACCGAGATGACGCCTGAACAAGTTACCGATTGTGTGAAGAATTCAGGGCTGCGCGGACGCGGCGGCGCCGGATTCCTTACCGGCCTTAAATGGGAATTTACACGCAAAGCGCAGGGCGACAAAAAGTATGTGCTCTGCAACGCCGACGAAGGCGACCCGGGCGCATTCATGGACCGCAGCGTTCTCGAAGGCGATCCGCACAGTGTTATCGAAGCGATGATTATCGCCGGATACGCCATTGGTTCCGACCAGGGCTATGTGTATGTGCGCGCTGAATATCCGCTGGCCGTCGAGCGGCTCGAGAACGCGTTGAAGCAGGCGCGCGAGATGGGCCTGCTCGGCGAGAAAATCATGGGTACGGACTTCACGTTCGACCTCGAGATTCGCATGGGGTCGGGCGCGTTCGTATGCGGCGAAGAGACGGCGCTCATGCGTTCCATCGAAGGCAAGCGCGGCGAACCGCGGCCCCGGCCGCCTTTCCCGGCCATTGCGGGCCTGTGGGAGAAGCCGACGCTGCTCAACAATGTTGAAACCTACGCCAACATCCCCGTTATTATCATGAACGGCGCTGAATGGTTTGCCGGCATCGGTTCTGAAAAGAGCAAGGGCACCAAGGTGTTCGCGCTGGCCGGCGCGGTCAATAATACCGGCCTGGTGGAAGTGCCTATCGGTATGCCTCTTGGCGAGATCGTTTACGATATCGGCGGCGGCATCCCGAACGACAAAGCGTTCAAGGCCGCCCAGATTGGCGGTCCCTCGGGCGGCTGCATTCCACGCCAATACCTCAACGTGCCCGTGGATTATGAAAGCCTCCAGGAGCTGGGCGCCATCATGGGTTCCGGCGGTCTTATTGTCATGGACGAGGACACCTGCATGGTGGACATGTCCAGGTTCTTCCTTGACTTTGTGCAGGACGAATCCTGCGGCAAATGCGTACCCTGTCGCGTGGGCACCAAGCGCATGCTCGAGATAGTGGACAGAATTTGCAAGGGTCAGGGCGAAGAAGGCGATGTCGAGAAATTGCTTGCTCTCGGACAGCAGATTAAGGACACGGCATTGTGCGGCCTTGGCCAGACCGCGCCGAATCCGGTGTTGTCGGCCATTCGTCATTTCCGCGAAGAGTTTGACATTCATATCCGAGAGAAGCGGTGCCCTGCCGGCGTATGCCCCGACCTGGTGCGCGCGCCCTGCATGAGCGCCTGTCCCGCCAATGTGTACATCCCTGGCTTTGTATCGCTCATCGGCGAAAAGCGGTATGCCGAGGCGTTGCGCGTTCATCGCGACAGCAACCCCTTCGCGTCTGTATGCGCGCGGGTGTGCTTCCATACCTGTGAAGACAAGTGCCGCCGTTCAACCTTGGACGATGCCGTTTCCATTCGTGGCATCAAGCGGTTCATGGTCGAACAGGAAGTAACCATTCAACTGCCCGAGATGCGCGAGAACGAAGCCAATGCGAAACGCAAAGTTGCCATTATCGGCGGCGGTCCCTCTGGTTTGACCTGCGCCTATTTCCTGGCGCGGCTTGGCTATCAACCCAAGGTCTTCGAGGCGTCGTCGCGACCGGGCGGTATGCTGGTGCAGACAATTCCTGCCTATCGCATGCCCCGCGAAGAACTGGCGCGCGAAATTCGCATGATTGAGCGGATGGGCGTTGAGATCGAAACCGACAAGGCGCTTGGTAAAGATTTCACGCTTCAGCAATTGCGCGATGAAGGGTATGAAGCGGTGTTCGTTGGCGTCGGCGCGCCGGCCGGCGCGAAACTGCGCATTGCCAATGAGGACGCCGAAGGGGTCCATGACGCCATTGCGTTTTTACGCGAATACAATATGCGCGGCAACGCCACTGTGGGCAAAAAAGTGGTCGTTATCGGCGGCGGCAACGCTGCCATAGACGCAGCGCGTACGGCTATTCGTCTGGGCGCCGAGTCGGTGACGGTATTGTACCGACGCACACGCGACGAAATGCCCGCCTACAAGGAAGAAATCGAAGAGGCCGAAAACGAAGGGATCATCCTCAAGACCCTTGTGGCGCCGCAGGAGATTGTTGTTGAAAACGGCAAAGCTGTCGGCGTCAAATGCGACCACATGTGGTTGGGCGAGTTTGACAAGAGCGGACGCCGCAGGCCGCAGTCCCGCGAGGACGGCGAATCCTTTGTCGAGCCAGCGGACCAGGTTATCGCGGCCATTGGCCAGAGTCTGGACACCAAAGCGATCCTCGGCGACGCACCGGTCAAACTAAATCTCAGCGGCTACCTGGCCGCCGACCCGCTTTATGGAAGCACCTCGGTCGAGTGGCTGTTCGCGGGCGGCGACGCGGCGGATGGTCCGTCCTCGGTGGCCGAAGCCATCGGCGCGGGCGAACGCGCCGCCGTTGGCATTGACAAATATCTCTCGGGCGAAGAGCACGCTTTCTGGCGCGAAGAATACGACGTAGATGCCGAATTCGATCCGGACGCCGAACCCATCGAGGCGCCCAGGGCGAAGATGAAGCTGTTGCCCGCGGAGCGACGGGCCCATAATTTTAATGAAGTGGAATTGGCTTTCACCGAAAGCGTTGCCGTGCGCGAAGCCAGGCGTTGCCTGCGCTGCGACTATTGCGCCGCGCCCGCTGAAGAAACTGCGAGCCGTTAGGCAAACGCGCAATAAGGAGACAATATAATGCCAACAATCACGATTGATAATGTAACGGTAGATGCGCCCCAGGGCGCTACGGTACTTGAAGCCGCAAAGATGGCCGGCATCAATATCCCGACGTTGTGCTACCTCAAAGATGTGCAGGCCATTGGCGCCTGCCGCGTGTGCATGGTCGAAGTCGAAGGCGCGCGTACGTTGCTCGCTTCATGTGTGACGCCGGTGGGCGAAGGTATGAAAGTGCATACCAACAGCAAGAAGGCGCGTGAATCGCGCCGCACGGTGGTTGAGTTGTTGCTGTCTGATCACAATGGCGACTGCCAGACCTGCGACCGCAACGAAGACTGCGAACTGCAAACGCTCGCGCGCAGCCTGGGTATTCGCGAGATTACATATCCCGGCGAAAAGAGCAAGCAGTATATTGATGAGAGTACGCCGGCGCTGGTGCGCGATACCGCCAAGTGCGTTCTGTGTCGCCGTTGCGTAACGGTATGCAATGAAACCCAGAGCGTGGGCGGCATCTTCCCGCAAGGCCGCGGATTCAGCACCGTTGTCGGCCCCGCCTTCACCAGCAATCTCGACGATGTCGTGTGCGTACAGTGCGGCCAATGCTCCGCCGTATGCCCTGTGGGCGCCATCTCCGAACGCGATCAGGTGCAGGATGTCTGGGCGGCGCTGGACGACCCGACCAAAACCGTGGTCGTGCAAACGGCGCCCGCAATCCGCGCCGCGCTTGGTGAATGCTTCGATCTGCCGCCAGGTACGCTGGTGACAGGGAAAATGGTGTCCGCCCTGCGCAAATTGGGCTTCCACGCTGTTTTCGACACAAACTTCACCGCCGACCTCACCATCATGGAAGAAGGCACCGAGTTGCTGACGCGCCTCAAGAAAGCGCTTGTGGACAAGGAAGACGTGGCGCTACCCATGTTCACCAGCTGTTCGCCGGGATGGATTAAGTATCTGGAATACTTTTACCCGGACATGCTGGCCAATCTTTCCACTTGCAAATCGCCCCAGCAGATGTTCGGCGCACTCGCGAAAACCTATTACGCCGAGAAGATCGGCAAGAAGCCTGAAGACATGGTTGTGGTGTCCATCATGCCCTGCACCGCGAAGAAATATGAAGCGGACCGGCCGGAAATGTATGACAGCGGCGCCAAGGACGTGGACATCGTGTTGACTACCCGCGAACTGGGACGCATGATCAAGGAAGCGGGTATTGACTTCGTGAACCTTCCTGACGACAAGCAGGATGCGCCGCTGGGCATGAGCACCGGCGCTGCGGATATCTTCGCCAACACCGGCGGTGTAATGGAAGCGGCCCTGCGTACCGCGTGGGAAATCGTGACCGGAACCGAACTGCCCTTCGATAAACTGCACGTTACCCCCGTGGCCGGGCTCGAAGGTATCAAGGAAGCCGCTGTCACCTTCAAAGGCTGCGTACCCGATTGGTCGTTCCTTGAAGGCGTCGAAGCGAAAGTAGCGGTGGCCCATGGCCTTGGCAACGCCCGAGCGCTTATTGAAAAAATACGTAAAGGCGAGGCCGGCTACCATTTCATCGAGATCATGACCTGTCCTGGCGGCTGCATCGGCGGCGGCGGACAACCACGCATCACCACGAATGATGTACGCATGAAACGCATCGAGGCCATCTACAAAGAAGACGAAGGCCGCGAGCTGCGCAAGTCTCACGACAACCCTGAAGTGAAGCAGATTTACGAAGAGTTCCTGGGTGCGCCCCTGGGAAAAATCTCACATAAACTGCTGCACACCAACTATGTGCCTCGCGAACGCGTGTAATACGCATCACGGGACATAGCCAACGCATAAGAAGCCAATCAAGATTTGGAACAATGTCTTGACGTGTTCCATGTCTGACACTACCGGAACGCGGTCGGACGCTGAAAAGCGGCCGGCCGCGTTTTTTTGCCCACGCGAGAAAAAGTGCTGTCAGGGCATATTGCAACGGAAACAAGTTGATACCGGCGTTGGCGATTATAGGGGCGCAAGCAAGTGAGTACGCCGGGGACGAGAAGCGTATTTGCGCGAGTTTTCAGGAGGGTTAAATTTTTGTTTGCCCTTGTCGGAGAGTACTGATCGTGATTGCCCCGTCGTATTCTTTTGTTCACCTATCTCTCAAAACCACTATATAAAAATCGCTAAGACTGTGGATCGGTTATAATAGTGCTATAGCGATGTGTCGCAATCAAATATTTGCAGAAAAATGTTGCAAACGGTGCAATATATTTAATAGACTTGTGCCTAACGACCGGTAGGTAGTATTTGAATCTGATAGTTGGCCCGTCGCGTACCGTGTTGTAACGGCACTGTAAACGCGGGCGACTATAGGTTGAGTAGTGTAGGTAGTGTCAAAATTGGAAACCCGAAAACAGAAAGGGCGAAGTCATGGCGAAAATCTTGATTGTGGATGACGACCCGGATGTGGTCGAAGCGTTGAATCTGCTATTGAAGGAGCAAGGGCACGAGACCGCTGAAGCCTACAACCGCAAGGAAGGCATGCAGCAGGTTGACGCTTTTGCGCCGGATTTGATCATCCTTGATGTGATGATGGAGCAGCCAGACGATGGGCTGACCATGGCCCAGGACCTGCGACGCAACAACTTTACAAAGCCCATCTTGATGTTGACCACGGTCAGCAAGGCGACCGGCCTCGAGATAGGCAAGGACGACGAGATGGTGCCGGTGGATGATTTTCAGGAGAAGCCGATTTCACCGGCAACGTTGACATCCAAGGTTGCCGAGTTACTGAACAAGGCGGAGGGCTGAATCATGTTGGTACCCGTACAAGAACGTCTGCGACAGGACATTGAAGGCTGGATTGCCGCCAACGGCGGCGACCGCGGAAGTTTGATCCCCGTACTTCAGGAAGTACAGAAGAAGTACAGCCGTATTTCTGATTACGCCATGCAGGTCATTGCTGACCAATTGGACATCCATCCAGTGGAAGTGCATGGCGTTGTCTCGTTTTACAGTTTCTTGAAGGAAGAGCACAAAGGTCGGTTCGAGGTGCGCCTGTGCCGTACCATCTCGTGCGACATGGCAGGCCGCGACCGCGTGGCGCGTCAGCTTGAGAATGAGCTGGGCATCAGCTTTGGCGAAACAACACACGATGGTCGGTTCTCGCTTGAGTGGGCCAATTGCCTTGGCATGTGCGACCAGGGCCCTGCCTTGCTGGTGAATGAACAGGTGTTCACAAGCGTAACGCCCGAGAAGATACATGACATTCTGGCCCAATTCAAGAAGATGATGGACATCAATGTATTCCAACAGGCGGAGGAACACTGAACCATGAGTACCATGAAAACAATCACGAACACACTGACATTCAGTTCCGTCGAACCCGATGCGGGCCTGAAGGCGGCATTGTCGAAAAGCCGGGCCGACGTAATCGCGGAGTTGAACGCATCCAACCTGAAAGGACGCGGCGGCGCGGGATTTCCCACCAGTGTGAAGTGGAACCTTGCCGCGGCGGCGAAAAGCGATAAGAAATATGTGGTCTGCAACGCCGATGAAGGCGAACCAGGCACTTTCAAGGACCGTTTGATCCTGTCCGACTATGCCAACCTGGTTATCGAAGGCATGACCATTGCCGGGTATGCCATTGGCGCGAAGACAGGCATTATCTACCTGCGCGGCGAATACAGCTATCTGCGCGGGCCTCTCACGGCCATCATTGCCAAGCGGCGCGCGGCCAATCTGCTGGGCGCCGATATTATGGGTAAGAGCGGGTTTGCCTTTGATATTATCTTGCGCATGGGCGCGGGCGCCTATGTTTGCGGCGAAGAGACGGCGCTCATCGAGTCCCTCGAAGGTCATCGCGGCGAATCCCGAAACCGACCGCCCTTCCCCGTGGACACCGGCCTGATGGGCAACCCGACCATTGTAAACAACGTGGAAACGCTGGCCTGGGCCGCGTGTATCCTTGGCAAGGGCGGTGACTGGTTCAAGAGCATGGGCACGGAAAAATCAGCGGGCCGCAAGTTATTCAGCGTGTCTGGCGACTGCGCGCGCCCTGGCGTGTACGAGTTTCCCCTGGGCATTACCATTCAGGAATTGCTCGATGCGATTGGCGCTGAAGATGTCAAGGCTGTCCAGGTGGGCGGCGCATCCGGACATTGTGTTCCGGCGGGCCAATTTCAGCGCGCCCTTTCCTTCGAGGATATTCCCACGGGCGGCTCGATGATTGTATTTGGCCAACATCGCGATATGCTTGATGTGGCCATAAATTTCCTTGACTTCTTTGTGGAGGAATCCTGTGGACAATGTACGCCCTGCCGCGAAGGCAACGAGAAACTGTTGGAAGGCGCTCTGCTCCTTGAAGAAGGACGCTGTTCCATGGCCTATCTCAAGGACCTATGCGCCCTCGGCGAGAGCATGCAGCTTGCGTCGAAATGCGGGCTGGGACAATCCAGCGCGAACGCGTTTCTCTCAATTGTGAAATATTTCAAGGATGAGATATTGGGACGTACAGCCGTCGCCCAGGCCGGGTGATGAAAGGAGATAATCATGACTGATAAATTGGATACGAAACAGGCGACCTCACGAGCGCCGGTGAGCCAGCGCGCGTTTAAGGTAGAACAATCCGACGACACCACGGGCATCGGCAGTATGGTCAGCATAGCCATAGACGATCGCGAACTGAAAGTGCCCGTCGGCGCCACCATCCTCGACGCCGCCAAACAACTGGGCATCCATATCCCGACCTTGTGCTATCACGACGATTTGTGCGTGGCCGGCGTGTGCCGCGTCTGCGTTGTTGAAGTCGAAGGACAGCGAACCTTGCAGGCGGCATGCGCCTACCCGGTGACGGCGCCGATCAAGGTAAAGACCCATACGCGCAAGGTGCGCCAGGCGCGCCGGCATGTAGTGGACCTGCTGCTCTCGAAGCATTACGGCGAGTGTTATGCTTGTGTGCGCAACAACAACTGCGAATTGCAGTCGCTGGCCAAGGAATACGGCGTGGACTTTTTCCGATTCGGCCATCCTGACGCACCCATGTATGAAACGGACATATCGAGTTACTCGGTGCATCGTGATATGAACAAATGCGTACTGTGCAGGCGTTGCGTACGCACCTGCATTGACTTGCAGGAAGTGGGCGTGCTTGACGCCGCGCACCGCGGCGTTGAATCGCGCATCGAGACATTCCTGGACAAGCCGCTGGCCGATGTGGTCTGCATCAACTGCGGCCAGTGCGTCAACCGTTGTCCCACAGGCGCGCTTAAGGCGAATGATCCCACTGACGACGTATGGGCCG
>SLFT01000120.1 GCA_007124105.1 Candidatus Hydrogenedentota bacterium
AAGGTCTTTGCAGACTGGTTGTTGGTTGGTCTCAGTATACTGTGTCTTGTTGCCCTTGGCATGAGAGGCAACAGATAGTCCGACCATGATATGCAAGTTCCGGCGGCATCGCTTATTACCAGGCGATGCCGCCTTTTCCTTGCGTTTTATTGTCATATCTGGCACAATCATCCTGTACGTGATGCTTGCCCGCGTATTTCACCGGAATTCCGTTGTGCCTGTGAATCTTACGCCATGTCAGGCATAACCTTCGCAGGCTCACGACGAAACCCTGTGAAATATGCGGGCCAAGGACGGCAATCTAAAGAAAGGGATATACTATGACCAGAATGATTTGTCTGATGGGATTGTTGTCGTCGGGATTTATCGCTTCCGGCGACGCGGCGCAAACCCTTGATGCGTTGCTGGCTATGACGCCGGCCAGCCAGGAGTTTTCCGAGTGGCTGAAGGAGAGCGGCGAATTGCCGCCCGATTTTGACGCCATGCCCAGTTACGCGCCGCAGCCGTGCCCGCTCGCTCCGATGATTGACGGGGAGAGGCAAACCATTGACACTGTCGCCGACTGGGAAACGGAGCGGGAGCGGTTGATTGCCGCGTTACAGCACTGGATCATTGGGCGCGTACCTCCCGCGCCAGACAACTTGGTTGCCGAAGTGCTGAATGAACGGGAAGAATACGGCGCGCGGGTGCGTGAAGTGCTGTTGCGCTTCGGCCCTGACCTTAAGGCGCAACTCTGGTTGCAGATGTACATGCCCCGGGGCGATGGCCCCTTTCCCGTGTTCATGACCCAGGACAATCATCGCGGCTGGGCGCAGATAGCGTTGCGGCGCGGCTATATTGCCTGCGTATACGCCGGCTCGGACAGTCGCGACGATACGGACACGTTTGTGGAGGCGTGGCCCGACTATGACTGGTCGCGGCTGATGCGGCGCGGCTGGGCCGCCAGTCGTTGTCTGGACTATCTGGAGACCGTCCCCGAGGCGAATACGGCGCAATCGGCGCTGACCGGCCACTCGCGAAACGGGAAGACCTCGCTCATGGGCGCGGCGCTGGACGAACGCATCGCGGTGGTTATCTCCAGCAGCAGCGGCGTGGGCGGCGCGGTGGCGTCGCGCTATTGCGGTGAACACCATTTTTCCGAGGGTATTGAACACATCACGCGCAGGTTCCCTGATTGGTTCCATCCGCGCTGGCGTTTCTTTGTTGGGCGCGAACATAAAGTCCCTGTTGACCTGCATCACCTGATCGCGCTGGCCGCGCCGCGCGCCTGCCTGTTGAGCGTTGCCACGAACGACAACGTTGAAAACACGTGGGCGGCGCAGCATACCTATCTCGGCGCGAAGCCGGTGTACGAACTTTATGACGCCGCCGACAACCTGCGTATCCTGTGGCGTTCGAGCACCCATGAAACCTGGCCCATTATTATCGAGCAATACCTGGACTGGTGCGACAAACATTTTGGACGCGGCGACTTCGCGTTCCCTGAAACTTTTGTTTATCCCTGGGACTGGGACGGCTGGCGCGCGCGCGCGGATATCCCGTTCACGGCGGAGGCACTTCCCGAGCGGCCTTTCGGCATGGCGCCCGCTGCCGGCGTGGCCGATGCAATGGCAACGCTTATCGGCGACCCGCCGCCTTGGGCAACGGTACAAAACATGACCTACGGGCGGATGCGCGATCATACCATGACGCAGCTTGGACGAGGCAGCGCCGGCAGCCGGCTTGAACGCGACGAGATTGTATTCGGCGAGTATGTGAACGGGGATGTGTATGTGCCCGAGGGCATTATGGAAAACGGAAAAACGGTTCCCGCCATCCTCTACTTGCCGCCGCTGTGTACGCCCTTCGGGTACAACGCCGCCTATCGGCGCGGCGAGCAGGCGTACCGCACCATGGCGCGCGCTGGATTCGCAGTCTTCTGTTTCGACCCCATTGGCACGGGCAGGCGCGTGGACGAAGCGGCGCTGTTTTATGATCGCCACCCGGACTGGTCGCTGCTGGGCAAGATGCTGCGGGACGCCCAAGACGCGCTGGACGCCATGGCGCAGCTTTCCTATGTTGATCAAAATCGCATTTGGGTGGTGGGTTACGAGATGGGCGCCTTTGTGGCCATGCACCTGGCAGCGCTGGACGCGCGTCCCGCCGGGTATGGCCTGGTCTGCCCGCCGCTGCCGTTCCGTCTGGACACGGACGAACACGAAACCGGCGGCGTCATGCGCTGGGCGCACGAGATGATGTTGCTGCCCCGGCTGGGACTGTTTGCGGGCATGGAAACGCGTATTCCTTACGATCTGGACGAGGCGCTTGCCGCGCTCGCGCCGAAACCGCTTGTGCTGGTTACCCCGACCCATGATCGCTTTGCGCCGTCTGAAAAGATGGATGAGGCTGTGGCGGCAATCCAACGTCAGTACGCCGCCGAAAACGCCGAAAGCAAGCTGGTGCGCGTAACGCCCCAGAAATATAATCACTTTGACGGAAGCATGCAAACCGTTTTGCTTGACGCCATGCTGCCGTTGATCGGTCAATAACGCGCATACACAGAGGCCGCCAACCAGAAAAGCCTGTGAGACCTTCAGGCCGCGCAGGCTTTTCTGTTATGTGTGATGGGGTGTTTCAGACCGGATAAGGGTCTTCTGCTTTTTCTAGCAGCGCCGCAAGCGTAGCCCGTAGTTCGCTTCGCAGGCGCTCATGTTCCGGGCTTGCGGCAAGATTGTTCATCTGATACGGGTCTTTCTGATTATCAAAGAGGTACATGGGGCCGTCTTTGTTTACGGCGTAGGTGTAGCGCGCGGTGCGCACGCCCCGGAAGATGGGCGCGGGATGGGTATGCCCGCCGGACGCGTGGCTTTTGTCCACATGCATGATCAATTGCGCTTCCGGTTCGGGCCCGGCGTCGCCAAGGATATGCCCGGAAAAATCCGCGCCCATACAGCTGTCCGGCTCAGGCAGTCCGGCCAGGCCACATAGGGTCGGCATCAGGTCGGGCGTTCCAAATAATGCGTCCGAGGCGCGCCCCGCCGGTATACGTCCGGGACACCACGCCATGAACGGTACGCGGATGGATTCTTCGAAGGGCTGGCGTTTGCTGCCGACGCCGTGCGACCCGAACATCGTGCCGTGGTCAGAGGTGTAAATGACAATGGTGTCGCGGGAGGTGTTGGACGCCGCTTCCAGTACACGCTCCAGTTCGTGGTCAATAGCCGTAATATGCGCATGGTAGCCCTCGTAATGGGGCGACCCGTTGCGCTGCGAGATGTGCGCGTCGTCGGAAGCGTCCTCGAGACGCACGTTTGGCCGGTATGGCAATGAGCCTTCTGGGTACAGCGCCATCTTTTCGGGGGGCGCGTCGGTAAACCGGGAATGAGGCGGATTCAGCGAAAGCATCAGGAAATAGGGGGCGTTCTCGCTTTCTTGCTCGGCCATGAAGGCCAGCGCCTGGTCCGTCATCAGCGTGGCGTTGTAGCCTTTCGGCTGTACCGGATCGCTGCCTTTGGGATGGTAGTAACTCTGATCGTAGTGTTCGTTGGTGTTGGTCCAGATAAGGGACAGGTCAAAGCCAAAGGGTTCCGCCCGTGTGCCGCCCAGGTGCCACTTACCGACATAGCCCGTGCGATATCCCGCGTTCCGGAACGCGTCGCCCACCGTGAACTCACTATCGCTCAGCGGAATGTTGTTGTCAATGACGCCAGTCTGATAGGGGTATCGCCCGGTCATCAAAATAGCGCGATAGGGAGAACACACCGAATAGTTGCTGACGCAGTGGTGAAAGATAAAACCCTCCTTGGCCATGCGCGCCATGGCGGGGGTTTGCACTCGGGGCATCTCGGTGAACGACATGGACTGATACCGGTGTTCGTCGCTGAACACGAACACGATATTGGGCGGTTGCGTTGCGCCTCGCGCGTCGTTGGTCGCGGCATATCCGGCGGCGAGGGTCATGCCGGCGGAAGCCAGGAATCCTCGACGGCTGAGAGGATGGTTGTCGCTCATGGTCTATCTCCCGCGCAGCCTGGCGAAAAGAGAGTTACTGTTGTTGTATCTCTTCCTCTTCGGCCAGGGGCAACAATTCAATCTTGCGAAAATCGGTGGGATGGCTTTCCGCCTGCAACGCAATGTACCCTTCGCTGAGCATGGGATCAGCGCCGGCCTCAAGAAGCAGCCGCGCGTCGCCGTCCCGGTCGGCTAATTGCGGTTCCGTGTACTCCAACACCACTTCGCCGTCAATAATATGGCGGATGATTTCGTTGCCGCGCACTTCCACCTCCACGGTTACCCATTGGTCGCCGTGATAGGTTTCAGATGTCGAGTTGTAACAATGTTGCCGGTATATCTCGCCGTCTATGAGCACATGGGTGCCGGGCGAACAGAGGTTGGCGGTGGGCCGCTCCTCCGTACCGTCGCCGCCGAGCAATTGCACTTCGATGGACACGGGAAACTCCTGCTGCAACCGCATGGATTCGGGCGACTGACTGTGTATCATGACGCCATTGTTGCGAAAGGCCCAGCCCGGGCCGCCGGGAACCTGGTCGCCCACGAAACGATATTCCACCCGCAGCCAGTAATGGGAGAAGGAATCCTTGTGGAAGATGTGTCCGAAATTGCCTTTGAACTCTTCATACTCATCATAGACAACTCTCAGCAGCCCGTCTTCGACGCGGAACGTGTCCTTGTAATTCACGCCAACCTCTTCGCCCCGGAACTTAATGGTCCAGTCGTCCAGGTCCTCGCCGTTAAACAAGGAAATCCACGCGTCCGATTCCGGGGCCTGAACTTGCGCCGTTGCCAGAGAAGCGCAGAGCACTGCCACAACGCATAACGCCGTGATGGCGGCGGCGCGAGAAAAACGGCCTATAGCAACGAAATGTAAAAGGGAAGAGACGCTCATGATGGTTATGCTCCTTGACGGTTTTGGGTCGTTGCCTGCGCCGGGCGTATCCAGGCGGCAAACCAGTGCGACAACAACCCCTGACATACGGTACCTGTTGCCGGGCGCTGTTGTCAACATATCGCACACAGTACCCCTTCGCGGACAGCGATTTTATACTACATGAAATACGAAAATAGTGGGTAAAACATAGTTGAAAAAGGGTGTCGGGCGCCGCCCGCAAGTACTGCATGGCGACGCCCGACTTTGGTCATGGCCTCAGGATGGTGTAGTCACTCCTGTCGTCTGTTCTACGTTTATCGAAGCGCTTGCAGGTTTTGGGCCACCTGCTCCCAGTTGACAACGTTCCACCACGCGTTCACATAGTCGGCGCGCCTGTTCTGGTATTTCAGGTAGTACGCGTGTTCCCATACGTCAATGCCCAGTATAGGCCAGGCGCCCCAGACAGTCAACTTGTGCTGGTTCTCGGCCTGCAACACGATGAGACGATCGTCTTCAGGGCGGTAATGCAGCAGGCCCCAGCCGCTGCCTTCAACTTGGGCGGCGGCGGCGCTGAATTGCTTCTTGAACGCGTCAAAACCGCCAAAATCACGTTGAATCTTGTCGCGCAATTCACCGGAAGGCGCGCCGCCGCCGCCAGCGTCGGGCGGCGCCATCACTTTCCAGAACATGCTGTGCAAAAAGTGGCCGCCGCCGTTGAAAGCCGCCCGTTTACTCCAGTATTGGGCAAGCGCAAAATCGCCGGAAGCGCGCGCCTGCGCTAATGCCGCTTCCGCGGCGTTCAGCCCGTTCACATAGGCGGCATGGTGTTTCGTATGGTGCAGTTCCATGGTTGTCGCGTCAATGTAGGGTTCCAACGCGTCATAGTTGTAAGGAAGCGGCGGCAATTCATGGGGCGTCAGTGTTCCCGCTTCGGCGGCCCCCGCGTTTTGCGTCAATACGCCCGCCAACGCTCCCGTCGCCGCTACGCCCCCGGCTATCCGCAAAAAATCACGTCTTGAGGTATCCATGACCATGTCCTTTTCTTCTGTTTACAGGCCGACCGCACCAGCCTGTCATTTCCTGTTTCAACTTGTCTTGCCTTCTTATTTATCTTAACCCCAAGCGCGAAGATTATATTCCTTAACAAAAGTTAATGTATATTAACAGTCCGGCAACAGGGGTACAACGCCAGCGCTTTTCACCACGGGAAAACAACAGAAGAGCGGTTTTTATGGTGGAGTTGCAACGATTATGAGTGGTTGTCCTTGGGGAGTTATGCGGTTTAACGCACTGCGCTTTACTACTTGCGGCAATTCACGGTACTATAAAGTATGGTGTCGGAACGTACGCAACGAGGAGAAACATACCATGCATGGAAAATGTCCCTGTTTCATTTTGGGCGTGATACTGTTCGTATCTGGTTGCCTACAGACCGGTCCGTTGGAACTTGCGGTATCGGTTTCACCTGCCTTGCTGCAAGGGACAGGGTTTTATATCGTTACCGACTATGGAGCGGTTGGCGACGGCGCAACAGACTGCACGGCATCTTTTCAGGAAGCTCTTGACGCTGCGGGCGCTGCCGGCGGCGGCGTTGTTTTTGTTCCCGCCGGCCAATACTATTTCCGGGACACCCTTGTCATGCCGGCAAACGTTGCGCTCGAGGGCGTGTGGCGCGCGCCGCAACGGGGCGCGCCCGTCGAGGCGGGTTCGGTGTTCTATGTAACCGCGGGCAAGGGTGAAGCGGACGGCATTCCTTTTCTGCGTATGAGCACGGGCACAACACTGAAGGGAATTACAATTTACTATCCCGACCAGATTCGCGCCAATCCGCCTCACGCCTACCCGTGGACGGTGCAAAGCAACGGCGCTACAGACAATATCAGCATCCGGGACGTTACCATGATTAATCCCTACCAGGCGGTTGATCTGGGAACGTATCCAGCGGGCCGCCATTACATCAGCAACCTGTATGGTTACCCATTGCGCCTTGGCCTGTACATCAACCAATGCTATGACGTGGGCCGTATCGAGAATGTCCATTTCTGGCCGTTCTGGGACCTTGATCCGAACAGTCCGCTCTGGCAGTTTACGAAAGAAGCGGGCACCGCTTTTCTCATTGGCAAGACCGACGGCCAGATGGGGCACAATCTGTTCAGCATTTTCTACCGCTACGGCATGCGGTTCATCGCGGGGCCCATATACGATGCGAATCGCGAAATCATTGACTATCAACCTGGCAGCGGCATGTACACCAATTGCTACATGGACGTAAGCCCCTGCGCCATCCGAGTGGACGCCGCCATGGAAAAGGCGGGTATCTCGTTTGTGAACGCCTCGATTATGAGTCGCGTCGAGGTGGGGCCGGAGAACCGAGGTCAGGTGAAATTTACTGGAAGCGGCTTTTGGGCCACAGGCGATCTCGAGGAGCACGCCGTGCTCGAGGGACGCGGCACGGTGTTCTTTGATGCCTGCCATTTTAATGATTGGGACCGGGCTGCACAGGGGGCGCCGTGCATTGACGCCAACAACCAGCGCGTCATCATCACGGGCAGCGAATTCCCGACCCATCGCGACGATCATCTGGTTGTCCGCCTGGGACCGCGCGTACGCAGCGCTGTTGTCACGTCAAACCTGATGCCCGGCGGCGTACACATCGAAAACAATGCCCATGAAAGCGCGGACATCCAGTTGGCGAATAACGCCGGCGCGCCCACGCCCAATTTCCTGACTGAATGGACTGTGCTGGGCCCATTCCCGAACCACACGCTGGATAGTCCCGACCAGAACGGCGTCACGCGTTACGGCCATAACAGGGATTTTCTGATCACGCTCGGCGGTGAAGAACGCGCCAGGCTTTCCGCGGACACGACCGTGGAATATACGGATGTGGACGGTAAGACACGCCATGTTGTCGCGCAGACGTTGCAAGGGGATTCGCGTGGTTTCGTAAATATGTTTGAGCTTTATCGCAGGGGATATCATGTGGCGTACGCCTTCGCGTGGGTCTATTCGTCTGCCAGCCAGCGCGCCTGGTTCGACATGGGCATGAACGACGGCGGCAAGGTGTTTGTGAATGGCGCGCAAGTCTATGAGCGGTTCACGCCGCGCGGCATGCAGTGTATCCCCGGCGCCGATATGTTTCGCGCGGAACTCGCGCCCGGCTGGAACCCGGTGTTGGTGAAATTGGAGGATGGCGGCGGCCGTCGCTGGGAATTTACATTCGAGGCTTATGGCGAGGACGGCGCTCCGCTGCAATCACGTATTCACGACGGCGGGCAGGAGCAGCGGCGCCATGACAATAGTACGCTTGATTCAGCGACGCCAGTCCATCAGTGATTCGATGGCGTCAGGCGCAAAGGTTGGTATGCCGGCAATATCGCGTACCTTGCTGCGTTCGCGGTAGGAATCATCAATGAAAATGGCGTCTTTGTGTTTGATACGCGCTGCCTTGCATTTGTCCTGCGCTACATGGTGGATGGCGTCAAACAATTGTGAAAGGCCGTGACGCGCCAGGCGAATTATTTGCTGTCATACCGCGCCTTTCTTATCTGTTGCGCGCGACGCTGTCAGCGCACATTACGCATGATGCCCACGGTGTTGGTTTCCCAGAA
>SLFT01000110.1 GCA_007124105.1 Candidatus Hydrogenedentota bacterium
ATGCCAAGAAATGTAATTGTAGCGCAGTCGGGCGGTCCCAGCCCTGTGATTAACAGTTCGTTGCGCGGCGTCGTCGAGACGTGCGGGCAATTTCCCGATAGGTTTGGCACGGTGTATGCCGGTTGGCACGGCATTGAGGGCGTACTGAAAGAAGAACTGCTTAATCTTTCGGCGCAGGATGCTGACGAGATCGCGCTGTTGCGGTACACGCCGGCGGCGGGCGCCATCGGCACCTGCCGGTATAAGATCAAGTCCAGCCAGGAAGAGGACTTCCAGCGGGTTATGGACGTGTTTAAGGCCCATGACATTGGCTACTTTTTTTACAATGGCGGCAACGATTCGATGGACACGGCAAATAAGGTGGCGAAACTCGCCAACGAACAGGGGCTGGACGTGGTGGCCGTGGGCGTGCCCAAGACCATTGACAACGACGTGGGCGATTCGGAATTCAAACTGATAGACCATACGCCCGGCTATGGCAGCGTGGCGCGGTACTGGATGTGCATGGTGCAGAACGCCAACGAAGAGAACGCGGGCTCGTGTCCCGCTGATCCGGTGCTGGTGCTGCAGGCCATGGGCCGCAAGATCGGGTTTATTCCGGCGGCGGCGCGGCTGGCCGATCCGAAACGGGAAATGCCGCTCCAGATTTACATGGCCGAGTCCAAAGTCTCGCCCGAGGAACTGTGCGACAATGTAAACGACCAGTTGAAGACAGATGGACGTTGCGTGGTTGTGGTCAGCGAAGGGTTTGACGTGGGCGAACTGGGCGAAGTGAAGGACAGCTTCGGCCATACCAGTTTCGGTTCCTCGCAAATGACGGTTGCGCAGAAGGTGGTGAACCTGCTGAACACCAACGGCCTGCCTGTGCCCGGCAAGGCGCGCGGCCAGGTGCCCGGCACCGACCAGCGCGCCACCACGGCGTATGCGTCCATTGTTGATCTTGACGAAGCGTACAAGGTGGGACAACAGGCGGTATTGATTGCGGTGTCCGGCGAAAACGGCTGGATGTCCACCATCCTGCGCGAACCGGGGCGCATTTACAACGTGCGCTATGACAAAGCCCCGCTCGAGGCCGTTGCGAACTCGGAACGCACCTTCCCGCAGCACTGGATTGCGCCAAACAAGATTGACGTGACCGACGCGTTTATTGACTACGCCAAACCGCTCATCGGCGAGGACTGGCCTTCCGTGCCCGTGGTAAACGGACGACAACGGCTGACCCGGCTCAAGCCCGTCTTTGCGGACAAGAAACTGCCTGCGTATGTGTTGCAGGCGTTGCGCATGAAATAGATTGGAAACGGGCTCTGGAGCGTAAAGCGCGCATTGTGGCGCATCGTTCGCTGAGTTTCGACGAGGCTGAACACTGGGGTTTGGCTTCGCAGGAACGTCTTTCGGCGTTGGTTGCCATTCGCGCCGATGTGGAATGGCTCATGACGACATCTGGTGAAATATCCGGGCTAAAGGATTGATTCTTTTTGGGGAAAAGAGATATAGTAAACGTTGTGAGGCGAAAATCAACATGATAGATATTGATACACAAATCCAGCATTGGATCGAAGGCAGCCGGGAGGAGTGGGCGGTTGCTTGTGAGCTGATTGCAAACAGACGAATACGCCATGGATTGTTTTGGGCGCACCTTGCCCTTGAAAAGGCCCTCAAGGCACATGTGTGTAAACAGACGGAAGACCTTGCGCCACGCATTCATAATCTGGCGCGCTTGACTGAACTCGCGGCGCTGGACATTGATCAAGAAACAAAAGATTTCCTGTTCGAGATAAACAAATTCAATCTCGTGGGACGCTATTGTGAACATCAAGGCCCGTCCCGGATATGGCGGCGGCGAAGGCCATAATGATTCGGGTTGAGGAGATATTGCAGTGCTTGGACAGGACATTATAGAAAGCGTACGTCATTATATTGGTCGCGTACGGGCGCATGGCTTGCCTGTTTCTTTTGTTGTGGTGTATGGCTCTTATGCCCGGGGCAATTACCACAACTGGAGCGACATTGATGTTGTAGTGGTATCTCCCGCCTTTGATGGGGAAATGAGGACAGAAGATGTAAATACCCTGTGGCGCGTGGCTGGTCAGACGGACAGCCGCATAGAACCCGTGGCCTGTGGTTTGCGGCAGTGGCGTGAGGATACGTCAAGCGCCATTATCGAGATTGCCCGTCGTGAAGGACAGCGGATTCAGGCGGCGTAAGCGTAGCGTGGGCATCCGTTGTTTTTTTGCATGTTTTCCGAAAGCGGGGCTTGTATGTAACCCTCGATTTATTGCAACCCCAGTACGCTGAAGCGTAAACGCCATACATTTGATGAAACCGCGTCTTGCGAAGACGCACAACAGTATAGGAGAAACGAAGCATGTCACAAATGGATATCGGACTTATCGGGCTGGCCGTCATGGGCGAGAACCTGGTGCTGAATATGGAGAGCAAGGGCTTCGGCGTTGCCGTGTTTAATCGCACGGTGGAGAAGGTGGACAAGTTTATCGAAGGCCGCGGCGCGGGCAAGAACTTTGTCGGCTGTCACAGCATCAAGGAACTGTGCGCGAACCTGAAGCGGCCGCGCAAGGTAATGTTGCTGGTGAAGGCGGGCGCAGCGGTTGATGATTTCATCGAGCAAATTCTTCCGCATCTGGAAGAAGGCGATATTATCATTGACGGCGGCAACAGCCATTTCCCGGACACCATTCGCAGGGCGGAATATGTTGAGAGCAAGGGCTTTCGTTATATTGGCACGGGAGTGTCGGGCGGCGAAGAGGGCGCGCTGCTCGGTCCGTCTATGATGCCCGGCGGCACACCGAGCGCATGGCCGGAAGTCAAGGACATCTTCCAGAGTATTTGCGCGAAGACCGACGCCGGCGAACCCTGTTGCGACTGGGTCGGCGAAGGCGGCGCGGGCCATTTTGTGAAGATGGTTCACAACGGCATCGAATACGGCGACATGCAGATGATCTGCGAGACCTATCAGCTGATGAAAGCTGGGTTGGGCATGACCAACACCGAAATGCATGAAGTGTTCGCGGAATGGAACGAAGGCGAGCTGGACTCGTATCTCATCGAAATTACCCGCGATATACTGGGCTACAAAGATGAAGAGGGCAACGAGGTGGTCGATCTGATTCTGGACACCGCCGGCCAGAAAGGCACCGGCAAATGGACGGCTGTCGCGGCGCTTGACGAGGGACAACCGCTCACGCTTATCGGCGAGGCCGTGTTCGCGCGCTGTCTGAGCGCGCTCAAAGACGAGCGCGTACGCGCCGCAAAAACGCTTAAGGGAAATGTGAAGCCCTTCGATGGCGACAAACGGGCCTTTGTCCAGGACCTGCGCCAGGCCCTGTACGCGTCGAAAATCGTTTCCTACGCGCAGGGCTATCAGCTGATGCGCGCCGCCGCGGCGTCTTACGGCTGGAACCTCAATTACGGCGGCATCGCGCTCATGTGGCGCGGCGGCTGCATCATCCGTTCCGTGTTCCTGGGCAAGATCAAGGAAGCCTTTGACAACAACCCCGATCTCGAGAACCTGCTCCTGGATCCCTTCTTCGCCGGGATCGTGCAGCAGAATCAGGACGCATGGCGACGGGTCATTGTGAAGGCGGTTGAGATGGGCATCCCCACGCCCGCGCTGACGTCGGCGCTGAATTTCTTTGACGGCTACCGCAGCGAACGGCTGCCCGCGAACCTGCTACAGGCGCAGCGCGACTACTTCGGCGCCCATACCTACGAGCGTGTAGACAAACCGCGCGGCGAATTCTTCCACACCAATTGGACCGGGCGCGGCGGCGACACTGCTGCGTCAACCTATGTCGTCTGATACTGCGAAGGTCTGAACGTCCCTGGAATACCAACGGGCAGGTTGCTTTGCAACCTGCCCCTTTTGTGTTTCAGACATGGTTCGCGGCGCGGTATAAGGCGATTACCTTGTCCGGGGGTATTTCGGCGAGGATATTATGGATGGCGCAGCCCACGTAGCCACTGTCTTCGCGCATATAGGCGACTATTTCCGCCGTTTCACGTTCAACGTCAGCGACAGTGCCGAGGGGCAGCGTTTCCTGCGTGTTTACGGCGCCGCCCCAGAGGGTGATGCGGTTGCGGGCCTTGTCTT
This sequence comes from Candidatus Hydrogenedentota bacterium, assembly GCA_007124105.1. GTDB lineage: Bacteria > Hydrogenedentota > Hydrogenedentia > Hydrogenedentales > CAITNO01 > SLFT01. The sequence goes on from SLFT01000110.1 coordinate 4,109, forward strand.
TCCATTCCCGCCAGGAATGGCCGCCGGCTGTCCACTGTACGGGATTGAGCGCATCAAAACCGCTTTCGATGACGGCGTCCAGGATATCATAAATGGCGCCGCAGGAATGGAGAAAGGTTTTCACGTTTGGGGCAATCTGGTGGACGGCGTCGTTCATGCGGCGGTAGTAGGGGCGGAAGAGGTCGTGATACACTTGCGGCGATGCAATGGTTGCGTTTTGGGTGCCCCAGTCATCAGCGCTGCACATATACACATCAATGCAGGGGCCCAGCGTTGGGAGCAGCCGCTCGAGCTGCGCAATGGTATGGGTGATAATGATTTCGTGCAGTTCCGCCACGAATTCAGGTTCTGTCAGGCAGAGCATGGGGAACATGGCCAGGCCGGAATGGGCGGCGATGCCGATGCCCGCATGCAGGCCGTTGAACAGAATGGCGCGGTCTGTCGCTTCGCGCGCCCGCTGCGCCAGCGTCACGATGGCGTCTACCTGCGCGTCGGTCAGCAGCGCCGCGTCGCATTGCGCGCGCACCTCATCAAGGTCTGGCCGGGGCAGGTCGCCGGTAAGCATGAGCGGCTGCCCCGCGTGTTCCGTGTCAAAGACATAGGCGTCAGGCGGCATTTTTGCGCTGGAATGGGGTTGGACAATCGTGCCGTTCGGTTCTTCAACAAAAGCGTCCGGGTTGAGCACTTCGGCATCGAGTCGTCCGCCGAAGTTGTAGGGGCGCCACAATTCCGGTTGTGGAAACGCGTTTGTGAGGTTCGTTTGCAGGGTAACCACATCGCACTGAAGCGCGTCCAATACATCTGTTTCCGGCAGCGCGAGCATTTGTCCTGTGTCGTATACGCGTGGGCGCCGCGGCGGCAGCCCCAGCGCGGCCACCAGCGCCGGATAGGCGAAGCAGCTGATGTTGGTGGACGGCATCCCGCCCAGATCAAGGGGTACGCGATCGGTTTGCTCAAATTGTAACGCTGCCAGTATGCGTTCTCTGCCTGTCATGGTGTGTTCTCCCGTGGTTGTTCGAGGGGGATATTTTGCGTGACATCATACGCATATACGACATATCGGCGCAATCTTCGCAGCTTCACACCCCTGGCGAGGTACGCGGGCTGGCGCGGCGTCGCCATGTCGCGTGTATCAGGCTGATTTCCGGGGTGATGGAAATTATCGCGGGCAAGCGGATGATCCCCTGACCGCATTACAAGCGTTGCTATTGGGTTGCAGGCGTCAAGCGTCAACATATCCTTCGAGTAGAATGTCGTCGCCGAGGGCGCTCGCGCGCAGTTCGGCGACGCGCAGCGCCTCTTCCATATCCGCGACGCCTTCTCCTTCCACGGGGGTTATGGCCTCACGTCCGCCGACAATTTTTGGCGCAACGAAGAAACACACTTTGTTTACAACGCCCGCCTGAAATGCGGACGCGAGTGTTGCGCCGCCGCCTTCCATGAGCAGCGATGTAATGCCGCGTTCGCCCAGTGCGCGGCACAGAGCGAGCATGTCCACGCCTTGCGGTCCTTCGGGCAACACGAGCGTCTCGTCTGCAAACGGATAGTCGCGGTTCTGTGTGGTCGCCACCCAGGTGGGCGCTTCACGGGGCGGCGCGAACACAGCCGCGGCCTCGGCCAGGTACTCGCCCGCGTCCAGAATCACGCGCACCGGATGACGCCCATCGCCTCCGGGAAGGCGGGTGGTCAGGCGCGGGTTGTCGAGCATCACCGTACGGCTGCCCACCAATATGGCGTCATGGGCGTGGCGCAGTTCATGGACGTATGCGCGCGCCGCCTCACCGGTTACCCAACGGGAATGCCCCGCTCGCGTGGCAATCTTGCCGTCCAGCGTCATGGCGCACTTGGCGGTTACGAAGGGCACACCTGTTTTTGCATGGGCTATCCAGGCTTCGTTCAGGCGTTGGGCTTCTTCTTCGCACACGCCCGTATCCACGCGTATGCCGGCGTCGCGCAATCTTGCGGCGCCGCCGCCGCGCACGTGAGGATTGGGGTCGTCCATGGCAATGACCACGCGCGCCGGTTTGCGCTCCAGCAACAGGTCGGTGCATGGGGGCGTACGCCCCTGGTGGTTGCAGGGTTCGAGGGTGACATAAACCGTGGCGTCGGCTGTGTCTGCCCCGCCGCAGCTGGTGTACGCGTTTACTTCCGCGTGTGGCGCGCCGGCCTGTTCGTGCCAGCCCTCGCCGAAGATGACGCCGTTGCGAACAACGACGCAGCCCACCATGGGATTGGGGCTGCACCAGCCGCGTCCACGGGCCGCAAGGGCCAGCGCGCGCCGCATATATTCAGTATCTGATTGCATAAAAAACGCCCCGCGCCTTTCGGGGCAATAGCACACAACATCCTGTAGCGCCGGCACACGTTGCCGGTTCCCGCAAGGAAGGCGCAGCAGGAGCGCATACGTTTGAGGACGCCTTCTCGCATCCGAACTATACCATCGGCGCCGGGATTTTACCGGCATCAACGCCGCCAGGCGCTCGTGGGCTTGTAGCGCCGGTCAAGAATTTCACCGCGCCCCGAAAGTCGGCTGACACTTAGTTGCGGCGATTGTACGCGCATTATTGCAGGTGAGTCAAATTGAATTCTCGTGGCGCATTTTGTATACTTACCAGAAGTCTGGGGTATAGGTGAAAGCCGCGCGGCGGGTATGCCATAATACGCCACTTTAGAATTGTGTAGGCGGTGATACTGCTGGCGGAATGCGTCGGCCATCGCCTTTGTAACGATGTACGAAACAGCACAACAGGAGGACGATACAATGCCTGCGATAGTTGATCCGGAAAAATGCACTGGCTGTGGCGATTGCGTGGAAGAATGTCCGACGGACGCCATAGAGTTGAAAGAAGAGAAGGCCGTGGTGAACGAAGAAGAATGCGTGGACTGCGGCGCTTGCGTTGACGTTTGTCCCGTTGAAGCGATCAGCATGGATTAACGTTTTTTCATCAACGTGTCCCTGGTGCGCCAAAAACGACGGCGGCGTACGCCCGGTTTTCCGGGCGTTGCGCCGCCGCTTTTCTTGTCGGGTTACAGGTTCTTCCACAGGCGCAGATAGGCGCGCGCAGTTTCCAGGTCTTCGAGCGCTTCGCGGGCGTCGCACATTGGCGGTCGTTCGTTACGTACGGCGGCGATAAAATTTTCCGCCTGCCGACGCATGGCATGTACCCAGGGCAGATGGGGCGATACGACTTCGGGTGTAACGTCGGCGTTGGCATCGCGCAGAATTTCGACGCGACCCGGGCGGTTGACGGCGACGGGCGCCGGCAGTTCCAGCTTCACATAGCCCCGCTCAAAAGCGACCAGCGCCGACTCCTGCCATTCGATGGTGGTCTGGTAGGGGCTCATCTCAATGGCAGCGGCGACGCCGCTTTTGGAGCGTACGGCGAGCAGAACACCCGAGGGATCGGCGTAAGCGACCTCGTACGGTTCGCCAAGCAGGTGTCGCAGCAGGTTCACCTGGTGAATGTAATAATTTACGAAACTGGTGTACTCGGCGTGTCCCTCCAAACTGAGATCGCCTGGCGCGGGTTCGCATTCCAGGGGTTCACGCGGGTCGCCCGCGTCTACGAGGTCCCAGAAGCCGCCGGCGATCCAGTCGCCCGCGGGCATCAGAAGCCGCACATAGCGCAGTCCGCCGATTTCGCCGCTTTCTCGAAAACGTTGGATGGCGTCATGGGCGTACATGGTGGCGGGGTCGCTGCGTTTGTGGTAGCCGACCATGACCCATGTATCAGAATTTTCGATTTCCGCGAGCAGTTTTACGCCTGCTTCAAGCGACCCTGTCAACGGCTTTTCAACAAAGATAGGTTTGCCGTAGGGCAACAGTTCAGGCAACAATACGGCATGGCGCTGGAATGGTTGTGAGCAGACCAGCGCGTCCGGTTGTTCTTTACGCATCATTTTATGAACATCGGTGTAGACCGCCGGCACACCATATTTCGCGGCCACTTTCGCCGCCGTATCGCGGCGCAGCTCCGCGATGGCCACCACGTCGCATTCCGGTATGGCCGCATAGTTGCGCAGGTGGGCGCATTGGCCCATTCCGCCCACACCGACAAAAGCGACGCGTACAGGTTCTTTCTCCCTCATCGTGATCCAGCCTCCATTCTTGGTTTGACTATAGTTTGCAAAAGAAACATCTTTCATGACGCCTCGCGCTCATCATTTATAAGCGGCGAAAATACAGACGCAGCATCCTTGTCGCGCCCTGGGCGCGGCTGGAAGCCGCTTTCGTGTTGCGCAATGATGTAATGGCCTGTTTGGGAGACGCCGTTTTTTCGTTGCTTCTAAACTTACTTGTGAGTACCGTATTATGAGCTATGTGGAGTTGCTATTTCATCATGCTGCCAGCCC
>SLFT01000303.1 GCA_007124105.1 Candidatus Hydrogenedentota bacterium
CGCTAAAGCGTGAACAACATACAAAATTTTCAGGGCGGACTACCCAATAGTCCCTTTTTTACTCAGTCTATGTTTTCGGAACCGCCGCGCATCTTCGCGGGCTGACAATGCATCCTGACGTTAATCCAATTGCTCGGTGGGGATGGCCTCGTCAATTAACATGACCGGGATATCATCGCGTATGGCGTATACATACTTCTCATCTTCGCGAATCAAACCGCCTTCAATGCGTTCGTTGACGGGTTCACCGGCGCGGTTTTTCAGCGTGCCTGCCGCGATGGCGGCGTTCATCTTGTCGCGCAATTCATCAGAAATCTCGCGCACGGATGTTTTGTTTTCCGGACATACCAGAATTTCGAGCAGCTCGGCGCTAACCATAGGTCAAAAACTCCCATCGCGGGCGTTGCCCGCACTTCAGTTGCGTCCCATAAGAACGATTCAACGCGTTGCGTTATCATATCATCTACGCTGGCGTAATTTTCCCGAGCACCACCGCCTCGGAGGCGCCGGTTGCCTGGGGCACATTTGCCGGCGTACCGCAGATGGTTTCGTTGCCAAGAATCGCGAACGCGATGGCCTCGCGCGCATTGTGCGAGATGCCTATTCTGTCGCTGATGTAAATTTTGAGTTCCGGCAACGCTTCCTGCAACTTCAGCATGATGGTGCTGTTCATGGCGCCGCCGCCGCCCACGACCATGTGCGACACATCATACTCGGGCGCCACATATCGGTTGTACGCGTCAACAATACTTTGCACGGTTGCCTCGGTAACTGTGGCCACCATGTCCTCGTAGGAATGGTCTTTGCGGCTGGCGAGGGCGTCGCGCAGATAGGCGTTGATGCCAAAACGCTCACGCCCGGTGCTCTTGGGCGGTTCCTTGCTGAAATAGCTGTCGCTTAAAAGGTATTCGAGAAACTCGGGGATCACCTTGCCCCGTTTCGCGGCCTCGCCATTTTCATCGAAGGCGCGGGCGCCGCGTGACAGGATTCTTACCGTGCCGTCAATAATGATATTCCCCGGTCCGGTGTCAAAGGCCAGTATGTCCTTGAACTTTGGGGTAACCACAGTGATATTTGCGATGCCGCCAATATTCAGGCAAACCGTTGTAGTATCTTCGCGTCGGAACAATAACCAGTCGGCATAGGGAACAAGAGGCGCGCCCTGACCGCCCGCGGCCATGTCGCGCACGCGAAAGTCGGATACCACTATCTTTCTGGCGCGTTGCGCGATCACCGCGGCCTCGCCTATTTGGAGCGTTCCGTGGTGCGCGCTCATGGGCGTGGGCGGGAAATGTCCAACGGTATGACCATGGGCGGAAATGAAATCCACTTCGATATCGTTTTCATCGGCGACATCCAGCATGGCCTGGGACGCTTCCGCCAGTTTTTCGCCCAACCCGAAATTCAACAGGCATACTTCGCGCGACAACATCTGCTCGGCCAGCAGCCGATTGCGCAAATCCGTTTCATAAGGAAAACTCTTGTGCGCGATAAACTTCATGGCGAGACCCGGACCGGTGCCTTTTATGCGCACCAGCACCGCGTCCACCCCGTCGCAGGAGGTGCCAGACATCAATCCAATAACAAATCGAGCCTTCTTCTCACGAATTGCCTGAAGGTCCATCAACGCGTCCTTTCTATACGTACACCCTTGAAATAATGGGTTACTATCTGTTCATAATTCTTACCTGCGTCAGCCATGCCTTTTGCTCCATGCTGACAGAGGCCCACGCCGTGCCCAAACCCGCCGCCGTAAAAGATAAAGGCCGTTGGTGAAGCCTCTATTATAAACATAGCGCTGGGCAATCCGCCAAAGGCCTGGCGTATCGCCAGCTCCCGCTCCACTGTTGTCGTTGCCGCACTGCCGGTAATTGTAACCGATCTAAGCCTGCCGCTTACACCTCGGGGGCCTTCGCGGATGGCGCGTATGGTTCCCACGTTGTGACGGCGGTTGACAATATCGCTCAGTTCACTGACAGAAAACTGCCTGCGCCACCGGAAATTTTCATTGCCGGCGGCGCACCAGGCCGCGGGCGCGCCTTTGATTTGCGCGCGCCAACCGCTCTCGCTAACAGGCGCGGGAACCTGGTTGCCAGCCGGAAAGTCAGATACGCCCCGCAACACAGGATTCGGGGGACCGCTCCATACGTTTTCGTTGTCTTCCGTCCAGCCGCCACAACAGGAAGAGAACACCGTGGTCGCGAATTTTCCATGGTGAGAAAGCGCCTGGCCCGCTGTTGCTTGAACGGCGGCGTCCGTATTCGCGTGGTGGCCGCCCAATCCCCAGTACGCGCGGCACCCTTCCAGCGCCGTAAAGTCGAAACCCTCGAGTCTATATTTTCCCGCCAGCGATGCGTATATTTCGCTGCGCGCCGCAATAGCCTGCGCCTTCAGCGCCTCGCCGGGCCATCCCGAGGGCATCTCAGCGGGCAATACGCCGCGCAAATACAATTCCAAGGGAACGCGTCCGTATACTTCCACGGCGCCGTCCATTCCAATGTCGAGACGCAATGGCGGATGCAGCAAACGGTTCGCCTGGCGTTGTTTCCAGAAACTACTGGACATATCCAGCAGTTCTATCGGCTCGGGGGAAGACAATTCAACCGGCGCCGCCAGTTTTTCCAGCGTGTTGCCGCGGCTATCACGTACATGAAAGACCGCTGCCCCGCTGCCGGTCTTTTCCTGACGCATCCATGCCCACGCTGGCTCATCTCGTAATCGCGCGATCAACGCCTGCGCTTCTTCTTCCGAGTCGAAACGCGCCAGGGATATCCAATGAACGCGGTTATCCAGCGTCCGGCCCGCCGTCGTTCTGAACAGCAACCCAAAGGTTTCGGTTCTGGGATCAAAACCACGGGCGCGCCACGCGTCCATATAGGCCTTCATTTCCTGCTGTTCATTAGGCTGGAAGGTTTTCGGAAACACATGAAATCGCTTTGGTGCGGGGCGTATATCGCGCGCTTCAAAGGTCCATTCGCCAGGCGGCAATTCAATGGCCCGCCCCGGTACACGCAGCGTCAACGGCGCGGCGACACGTACGGTCGCCTTTCCGGAAAGGGTTGCGTAACGCATAAGCGCCTGTACTTCCTGCGGATCAACGGCTTCGTCGCCGTATGTTGTCATGGCGCAGCATATACAGCACAGCAGGCAACATAACCATGGCACTCCAAAAGCGCGGAATGCGACAATATCTACGGTCATAAGACTCCTTCGTTTTCACTTCTCACGGCGTCGTCACTTTTCAACGTCTTCCAGGGCGTCGCGTGGGTTGCCGCCATGGCGACGCAACAATGCTCCAGCCGCTTCCGCATCGAGACCGCGCTTTACCATGACAATAGCCCGGGCAATGTGATAGTCGGCAGCCTCGAGCGCTTCCGTTGCGCATTCTTCCCCGACACCGGCAATTTCTGCGACAATGCGCCTGGCGCGGCCGCGCAATTTCTCATTCGTGGGCGTCATACCGATCATGCGTCCCTTATAAACGTAACCGGCTTGCGCCATGGCGCCCGTGCTGATCATGTTCAGGATCATCTTCGCTGCCGTGCCCGCTTTCAGCCGGGTGGAGCCGGACAGGAGTTCGGGGCCGGTATCAGGCGCAATGAGGCAGTTCACCTGTGCGGATGCCGACGGGTTGCTCGTAATCAGCGCCGTGGTTGCGCCGGTCTCATTTGCGGCATTCAACGCGCCAAGTACATAAGGCGTTGCGCCCGAGGCGGCAATACCCACCACAAAATCGTTGGCGGACACGCCTGACGCGCTGATTTCGGAAGCGCCCTGTTCGGGGTCGTCCTCGGCGCCTTCAACGCTCTCGCGCAACGCGCGGTCGCCGCCCGCCACCAGCGCTGTTACCCGCTCGCGGTCAACGCCAAAAGTGGGCGGGCATTCTGCGGCGTCAAGCGCGCCGAGCCGACCGCTGGTGCCCGCGCCCACATAAATCATGCGTCCACCCGCGCGTAGACAGCGGGCGGCCGCCTCTATTGCCGCCGCCACATCATCCAGCACACGGCCCACGGCGTCTGTCGCTTCTTGGTCCGCCCTGTGCATGATTTCCACAAGGGCGCGCGGGGGATATTCATCCAGAAATATCCGCGCTGCCGGTTCCTCGGTCGGGGGCAAGGCAACGCCGGAGCGCGCCTGATCATCGCGCCAACACTGTGTCCATGCAGGCGCGCGCTCGATATCCGCCAGTTCACGCACTGCATGATGGCCGCGTATGGAACATGGAAAATGTTGCATTTCCGCGAAGAAGTTTAATGCCTCGCGAAAGGCGTTGCGGAACGGGGCGCAGTGTTCGAGCAGGGCGCCGTACTCGAAAAGCCGGGCGCCATTCTCCAGTTCGAGCCGCTCCTGTGCCACCTGCGCAAGCGCGGCAAGTCTGCGCGCTTCCTCTTCGATGCACGAGCGGGCGGCAATGTCGCCTTCTTCCGCCGCGGCGGCGACAACAGGGGTGAGCGCGGCAATCTCTTTTTTGGTTGCCGTTGCGGACCAATGGACGAAGTCTTCAAACGCATTCAAGCCCGCCGCCGCAGGGAGCTGTTCCACCAATACCGTGTTGGCGGCGACGCAATCCACGGCGCGCGCACAGGCGCGCAACGCCGCCGCCGCAATGGCGTATCCGCTGCCTTCATCGCCGAGCAACGCGCCCCATCCGCCTGTGCGCAACAGGCGTCCGTCGGCGTTCCGCGCCAGTACGGCGGCGCCGGTGCCGGCAATAACCAGAATGCCTGGCCCTGTGCCTGCGTTGGCGTACAGCATGGCGTGCAGGTCGGAAGTCGTCAACACCCGTCGTGGGCGCAACCGTTCGCCGATGGCCGCCGCCATATCGCGCTGGGTGGGGGCGTCCGCCGCGCCGGCAAATGCGGCGCACACGAGCGCGCGCGACGGCGGAATGTCGTCGAGCAATTCACGGGCGAGCGCGGACACCGTGCGCGCACATGCATACACACCGTAAGCAACCGGATTGGCCGGGCCGCCTTCGGCTTCGCGCAGCAACGCGCCGCCGTCGTCATACAGTCCCGCGCGCGTATGCGTCGCGCCGCCTTCTATGGCAATGGTATGAGATATCAATGCTTTTCTCGTTCGTTATCGCAGAAATTCTTTCTCGCCCCTTCGCGTATACATCCGTGCGCGGCAATATCCTTCAGGAACCAGGCGCTCGGGTTCGGTGTGCGCTCGAGTCCCGGATGTCTTACATGAACCAGTCCGTAGCGATGCGTATAGCCGTGATGCCACTCGAAGCCGTCCAGTAAGGCCGCGTAAAACAGGGCGCGCACGTCCAGGGCATCGCCATACTTTTGCATACTGCGCAGGAGCGTTTCAACATGATCGCGCAAGAACAGGCATCGGGTTCTATCACAGTCCGAGGCTACGCCCATGCCTGTGAGTAGAATGGGCTTGCGCAACGACGCAAATTCGGCGAGGAGTTCATCGAATCCGTCCGCGCTTATACGCGCGTCATCAATGCCCGTAGGATGCCCCGCCGCGTCCACCGGAAGCGCACAACCGCCGCGCAGATACAGGGGCGCAAAACGAACACGTGTTTTGCCGTAAAAACTCAGACCGATAAAATCCATGAAGGCATCATTGCCATCCGCGGCATTTGCCGCCTCTTCAATGAAGCGCCTGTTTAATCGGTGTTGCTCATGCGTTGCCGCGCGCGTGTCCCACGGGCTGTACCTATCCATTGGTTCCACTATGGCGCCGCGCACCGACAGGCCAACTTGCGCTTCAGGCGCGCGCTCGCGCAGCGCGGACGCGGCCAATCGCTGCGCATTGGCGAGCTGTCTCAGCGCCGCCCGGTAACCGCCGCGGGCGCCTTCCCAACCCGGCCAACGCCGTTCTCGATAGGTGCGGGTTAACCAGAATTCCGGCTCGTATACAGGCAACCACCAACGACAGAGGTCGCCCAGCGTTTCGGCGACCTGACGCGCGTATGTCTGAAAAAGCGACGCGGCGTCAGCGGCGGCCCAACCGCCGCGCGCGCTGAACCACACGGGCTGCGTCACATGATGCAACACACATACCGGCGTCAGTTCACAGGCAAGGGCGTGGGTGAAAACATGCCTGTAATGGGCCAACGCATCCAGGTCAAACCGGTCGGGCTCGGGGTGGATGCGCGGCCAGGAAAGCGTGAGGCATACAGCGTTGTGTCCCAACTTACGCGCAAGTTCAAGGTCTGCCTCATACCGCGTCAGGTGTCCCGCGCCGCGCTCGGAGGTTTCCCCATCGTGGATGCGCGACGGGCGTTGTTCCCAGCGCCACCAGTCACTTTCAAAATCGTTGCCCTCGACCTGATGCGCGCCGATGGCGGCGCCATATAGAAATGTATCCGGAAATCGCATATAAACAGGCTGGCTCCTTTGCCAGTGACAGTATAACAAGCGCGACACTGTTCCGCGCGTGGTGAACAGACAACGTCACTCATCCAAAAAGAAAGCGTCCTCGGAGGCGTACTTGTTTCGCAAACGCGCTTGTTTCCCTTCCAGACGCGCAAGCCGTCCGCGCAACGCGGACACAGTGAAGTCCGACGCCGCAGGCATCGCTTCTATTTGGGCAAGCGTTTCCTTGCATACCTCTATGGCGCCCGTGAAATCCCGTTCCTGGTGTTCCTTGTATTTGGCGAGTTCCGCCGCAGCAAAAGCGTCGTGCGGGAACTCTTCATGCATGAGCGCCCATGCGGCGGCCATGTCTTCATACAAACCGGCCCGCTTGCAGGATTTTCCCAGCAACGTGAGACACTCGCGCCGTAGCGCGTCGGGTATGCGCGACGTTTCCAGGAAGCGCTGCGCCTCCGCAATGGCCGCATCGTATTGTTTGTTCTTCACATATAGACGCACAACGGACAGGCGGTCTTCGGCATGGTGAAAATCCGCGCCGTCTTTCGCTGCGAGCGCCTGCGCCAGGTGACCGGTCAAGGCGACAAGGGACAGAATGTCCATTTCGTGATGGTAAAAAACCGGAGCAAGGGGACGGGCGTCGCGCGCGTCCAGGTAGTTCAGCCACAACTGGGGGATAAGGTAGCCGGGCACATCGCCGTGTCGGCGTAGGCCAAGCACCTCTTTTTCAATATTGCCGAGGGTGCAGCTCTTCAGTCGTTGCTTCCATACGCGCCGTGCGGCATGCACCAGGTCGTAATGGCCGGCATCCTCGAGAGGAAAGGGAATTCGATGCTGCACAAAGCGCGCGCGCAGCAACGGCATGTCGAAACTCTTTCCGTTGTAACTGACCACCGCGCTGAAGCGCGTCAGTTTATCCGCGAGATAGTCCAGCATTGCCCCCTCGTCATCGTAGTCGCGCAGGAAGCATTGCTCGAGAACAAATTGTGACGCGTCAAAATAGCCCACGCCCACGAGAAACGCCACAGTGCCCGCGCCGCCGGCGAGACCGGTGGTTTCAGTGTCCATAAAACAAGTGGTGCGCGGATCAAAACCAAGCAGGGATTCGTCGCAGGCGCTTAAAGCAATCTCCCTGCCCGCGCAGCGCAATGCGTCGCCCAGGGGTATGTCGCCAATGGCATGGTCCAAGGGGTAACATGTGCGACAACGAAAGAATGCATAGTCATCGTCTCCGATACAGGCGCCTGGCACTACCGCGTCAATTTCGACGGGTTCGCCGTCCGTATGCGCCACATCCGTCGTTGTTGTCGCAGCGTCAAGCCCGAGCCGCGCCCGCAATTGCGCCGCCAGCGCGTTGGAAAGTACGCCGCCGGACTTTTCCTCGGGTTGGGCGTGGGTGTGACTGGACCGCTGAACGCGTTTTGTTTCGGGCTTAGGGACGATATCCGTCGCGCGCATCAACCCGAGTTTTGCTTTCAGCGCATCCAATTGTTTCTTGTCGTCGCTCATAGCGTAACTATAGCGTATCGTTGCATCCGGAAGACAGCTGTTTGCCGGAAACGCGCATTATTTCCCCCTTTTCCTTTTCTTATCGGGAATCCCTTTGCGCAACCCCTCGAGGATGCGCATGCTTTCAGGGTTCAACCGGTCTTCGAGCAACGCGGCGCGTGTATCTCGACTCTTGTTAATTGTTTCGCGTGCGTTTGTCTGGAACTGACGGACCGACGCCAGAAAACTGTCGGCTTCCATGGTAAGCGCGCCCATGCCCCGACACAACGACCGCAGGCCGCCATCGTTGCTGACCACAATGCACTGCATGCGGTTGTGCTCCTGAAAGATAAGCCGTTCAATCACCGTATCTGCGGAGGTATTCGCGGGCGAGAAAACAATATCCATTCCCTGGACATGGCCGTTTACCGCTGCCACGGCCCGTGACAAGTCTTCATGACGACCATCAAACACCACCGTCACTTGCTTGTTGCCGGTCATGCAGAAGCACACGACTTTGTCCAACAGCATTTCTCGCGCTCTTTCGAGGTTGTGGGCTGCGACAGGACGCAACGACGCGGACTTGTGCATGACATTGTACGCGTCTATAAAATAATGTTCCGGCATGGGACTGCTCTGAAGACAACAGCATAAACTGTTTGTAGTGATAGGCCGTCAAGGCAGCAGCGCTGAAACAGGCCGCTTATTTCTTGTTAAACAGATTGGAAAAGAAGCCGGAGACCTTTTCGACGCCCGCGTTCTTGCCAGCTTTCGCCTGCGCTTGCGTCTTCTCCGCTTGTTGCTGTGAAAGCCGGTATATCTGCATGATCGCTTTCTTGAAATCGAGCGCTGTCGCGTACCGGTGGTCCGGGTTGGGCGCCAGCGCCTTTTCCACAAAAGCGTCCGTTTCAGGGGGTAAATCAGGGCGCAGCGTGGAAATCTTCAGTCCAGGAAGCGGCGCGCGACCGGTAAGCAATTCAAAGAAGATAACGCCAAGCGGATAAATGTCGGCGCGGTGGTCCACGCCGGCAGGGTTGTTTTGCTGTTCAGGCGCCATGTAATGGGCTTTGCCCAGATTGGCCCCGATAGAGGTAAGCCCTTTGAATTGGTCGTCCAGCTTGGCGAGACCGAAGTCCACAAGGCGCACCGATCCGTCGCGCGAGACCATGATGTTTTCCGGCGACAAGTCGCGGTGAATGGTGACCTCGTGCGCATGGGAAAGCGCATCGGCAACAAGGCAAAGTACGCGCACCACCGAGGCGAGGTCGAGCCGTCGTTGCTGCTGCAACCACAGGCGGAGACTCTTCCCTTCGATATACTCCATGGTATAAAACAAGGTGTTCTGCCACTTACGCGCGTCCAGCACCTTCACAATTCCCGGATGGTTCAGTTTGCGGACCGTCTGGACTTCGCGTACAAACCGACTTATTGCCTGTCGGCTGGTGGCGTACTTGGCATGCAGCGTTTTAAGGGCCACATCCGTATTCGTTTCCTTGTCGGTAACCAGAAACACTTCACCCATGCCGCCGCGGCCAAGCTTTTTCTTTATCACATATCGGCTTGCGATAACGTTTCCCGGTTGCAGTTGGTCTATTATGTCTGCCATCCCCTTATCATATCTCCATGGTTATTAAATCCAAGGGTTTCGGTTCGATACGGTCCGTATTATACCGAATCATGTTTCCGTTTGCGAAATCAAACTCATGTTGTCCGCATGGCCTGTATTTTGTTGCCGCCTTGATACGGATGCCTGTAATATGACAAGGTAATGTATTCATAACGACAACTGTCCAACGCGCTTTACGCTCACTGTTTCGTGTCCTGTCGTCCTTATGCATGGGCGTCGCCCCCCAGTTTTCGCGCAAAATTCGCAGGCGCAACAGAAATCTGGCGGGATATGCGGGCCAGACAGTTACTTAGAATGAATTCGGCCACCAGTACGAAAGACGAAATGTATGACACTGCGTATAGCCATTGTGGACTTGCTTTTTTCCTGGCCTCCTCATGGCGGGGCGGATGTGGACGTTTATCATGTTGCTCAGGGATTGCGCGCACAGGGGCACGATGCGCGACTATTATTTGTCCATGATCCGTCCAGCTGGGAACGGGGTCAGGCCGATCCCACGGCGCTGCCCTTTCCTGCCGAACGCATCAGCTTTTCTCCTGGCGCATTGACGGCCGGGGCGCTTGTTGCTCGTGTACAGACGTCGTTGGACAAATGGCGCCCTGACTTTGTGCTGCTTACGCAGGGATATTTCCTCAAAGTTCCGCTTATGCTTGCCTTACGCGCCTATCGCGTTATATCGCGCTGTTACGCCCATGAGACGGCCTGTCACCGGGATATCCTGTGGTTCAAGGACGGCACGCCCTGCCCCAATGAATACCGACGCACCCCCGAGGTCTGCCGCGCCTGCGCGCTGGAAAGTCAACGCGCCGCCATTACCCAGGGTCGCTATACCGCCTGGACGCGGGAATATATTGAGACGCAAGCGTGGACACCGACTTTTTTCCGCCAGTTTATGGAAGCGTACCAATCTTTGCATGCGGTGATCGTCACCACCGAGCACATGCGCGGGCAGATTGCGGGATTGTGCGATCGCATCCATGTTATTCCGCATGGCGTTGACGCCGACCGTTTTATGCCCGCTCCCAACACAACGACCAACGTTGCGCCGGTGGTCTTCGCGCCGGGAAGGCTCGAAGACCCGGCCAAGGGGCTGGACATGTTGCTCGGGGCGGCGCGATTACTTTCCGACGAGGAACGTTTGTTCTCGCTGCGCGCTACAGTGCCTGAGGGACGGAGCGGGCCGTTCTGGCTTCAACCAGTAGGTAAAATACCACATCACGCCATGCCCGCCGCCTATCAGCAGGCGGATATAGTCGTGGTGCCCAGCCTTTGGGACGAACCTTTCGGTATTGTGGCGCTTGAAGCAATGGCAACGTCGCTGCCAGTATGCGCGGCGCGCGTCGGCGGATTACAGGATATTGTTGTACACGGGGAAACAGGCATGTTATTCGAACGCGACAATGTCGAGGAGCTGGCGGCGGTATTACGCCCGCTTCTTGATGACGCGGCGATGCGTCGCGCCCAGGGCGCCGCCGGACGCGACCGGGTTCTTGCCCGATACCAGTGGAAGACGGTGCTGGAACAGTGCTATCCTCCCTTATTCACGCTACACTGAAGAACAGCTGCGTTGTCTGTTGCCAATAGGGCATTTTCGGACGTGGTCTGACAGCGTCGGACAGGTTAAACACTACCATGTCTGCGTTGTTTGCGATGACGTCGCGAGGCTCATGAGTGGTCGTCCGTTTTTTCGCGCCGTGGTGCAGATGTGGGCAGCGGCAAGCCGCGCCAGACAGGTACACTTGACCTGGCATCAACCCAAAGCGTCCGATACCGTAGGAACTGGCGTTGGCGCTGTGTAACAACCCGTATGGGCCAATTGTGTGTGGAGTATTCATGCTCTGCCTGGTTGCGCTACGCCTCCGGGCTAAGCGGTCAGCCACTGGCGCCAGGGAATTTTGGATTGGAGAAGTACCTCGATGATACATTGTAGTTACACGATCTTGCTTATGGCGTTGGGAACAACGGTTCATGCCGGTCCACCGCCGGAATTAAACAGCGTCGCCATTGAAACAACCGGACAGGTGACCGTGCGCAATGCCCATGCGGTATTACACTCGCCCGAGGAAGGGTTGTGGTCTATTGCGACGGGCTGGGAAAATGACTGGCCCGCCGAATGGCATCACGCCCACCCGGAAACAGTTGAACAAGTCGGCGACTGGACAATTGTACGTGGACGCATCGCGCTGGACAGTGGCGAGTGGCGGTTGACCGACGCGTATCGCCAGGAAGAAGGGCTGTTGCGCTGTACACGACGCTTTGAATGGCACGGCGCCGCACCCCTCGAGCCATGCACTTTGTCTATTCGATTTCAGGCGGGCGGCGCGGGCGCGGGCGTTGTTATGCCGGGTCTCCTTTACCACGGAAACCCCTCGGGCGCGAAAAGCGGTCGTACACCGGTATATACAGGGGCGCCGGGCGAAGAGGCCTTTTTCGAGGAGCATCGCTTTCCCATGCCCTTTGCGAGTTTCGAGTGGCGCGAGGGCGACAACTTTTCGGGCGCGGCGCTGCACAGTCTGCCATGTCCCGTCCCTGGCGGCAACCGGAGCGATCAATGGTGGAGCCTTGGCGTAACAGCGAAGGACGGATACACTGAGCTGGCGCTACTGTCGGGTCCCTGCGCATCCAACGGACGCCGCAGCGTTATCAAGGCAGTGCAGCCGGGATTCGAGGCATACACCGACACATGGCTTGTTGTGCCGCCGGGCGCAATTATCGAAAAGACCTTTTATCTGGACGTCTGGCCGGTGGCGCGCGAGGGCGCAGGTTTCCAACGTTCCGTGAGCAAGGCCCTTGATCTGTATCCGCCTGTTCTGACGCCGGACCTGCCCGCGGCCCGCGACATTATCAACGGCAAACTGCGTTACGCGGAAACGCGTTGGCTTGATATGGGCAGTGTGGCGGGATACCGCAAGTACCACGACCGTAGCGCAATCGTGATGGGCTGGTGCGGTCAGGCAGCGGCGCCGGGCTATGCGTTGCCCGTGCTCGCCGACCATTTTGATATTCCCTACGCGCAGGACCGCGCGCAGCGTTCCCTGGATTTTTTGACGAACGCCGTCTTTTACGAGGGTGGTTTTCATACCTGGTATCATCCCGAGCGCCAGCGCTGGGAACGGCATGAACCGCTGTCGCAGGGGCAGGCCATGCTCCACTTCGCGGACGCCATACGGCTGGGGCGCGAGACCGATATGGACACGACGAGGTGGGAAGCGTTTTTGCGACGGGCCTGTGATTTTCACAGCGCGCGCATCCTTGACGCGGACTGGGCGCCTGCGTCCACCGACCAGGCGTTTTTCATCGCGCCTCTCTGCGAAGCGGCCAGGCTCTTTGATGTAGCGGCGTACCGGAAAGCTGCGGTAAAAGCGGGTGAAACATACGCTGCCCGTTCTGTCACGATGCGCGAACCTTACTGGGGCGGTACGCTCGACGCCAGCTGCGAGGACAAGGAAGGCGCTTATGCCGCGTTACAGGGGTTTGTCGCCTTGTATGACGCCACGGGAGAGGACCGTTATCTGGAATGGGCGCGCCATGCCCTTGACGTGGTGCTCACGTATCTTGTGGTATGGGACATAGACATGCCGCCGGGCAGACTCCGCAATCACGGGTTCCGCACACGGGGCTGGACAGCCGTATCGCCGCAAAACCAGCATATTGACGTGTTCGGCGTACTTATTGCGCCCTGGGTATATCGGATGGGCGAATTGACGGAAAACGCAACGCTCAAGGACACGGCGCTGCTCATGTTTCGCAGCTGCGGCCAGCTCATGGACCCCTGGGGAAGCCAGGGCGAACAGCCTCAGCAAACCAGCTACGCACAGCGGGGCGAGGCGCATGACGTGGAAGCGTTGCGCGGCGATTATGTGGAGGACTGGACCGTATTCTGGATAACCGCCCATTTCCTGAACGCCGCCGCCCGCTTCATCGAGATGAACGCGCCCCTGTTGGAATAAACGGCGACATGTTCACATCGCCTGTCCACAACAGGTATACTTAGAGCATTCTGCTGTCAGCGCTATTGACATTGGAGTCCATTCATTATTATGGAAGACGCACATCACAATACCGATCCTGACAAACGCGATCTTGCGCGCGCTACGGGTGCGTTGCCTTTTATCGCGTTGTTTGTGGTCGCAACCGTTTCGTTCCTGCTTCATTTCAATCTGCTGTACGCGCCCATGCAGGGCGAGGAGTTCCGGCTGCTTCTGCATGATGAGTTGCTGCATCGGCCCGACACAGCGATTGCCGCACACGACAGTATGCCAGGGGCGCCTTTTGCCGCTCTGGCGGTCGGGACGCTTTGGCTGTTGAGCGGCGGCAGCATAATGCTGTTCCGGTGCGCGGCGTTGTTGGCCTGTGTGTTTAGCGTGATGTTGCTTTTTCAGACACTGCGGTTGTGGTTGGGACGATCGGAGTCGGTAACAGCGCCGTTGCTGGGGGCATTGCTTTTCGCTGTGTCGCCGGCTACGGTGCGTGTGGCGGCGGCAGTGGACGCGTGGCCCGCCGCGTTGGGCGGCCTATGCGCGCTGGCTTGCGTTGTGTTGTTCTTGAAGGCTACGGAAGCGGTTCATCAACGGGATGATCTGTATCTTGTACTGGCGTGCAGCGTGTTGGCTTTAGCGATAGCGACGCATCATGGTTTAATACTGCTGCCTGTGGCGCTTGTGGCGTTGGATATGTTGCGGGTCGCGCCGACAGGGAAATTGCGTTTGTCCCCGGCGTGGACAGCCCACCTGGCCGTGTTTGCCACAGCAGCGACCGTGGCGGCTGTCATTCATTTTTCCGGCGGCGCTTTATCGGCGCCGGGATTGCCGGCCCCGTTGTATTTCTTGTCCGCTGTTGCGGCCACAGCAGCGGCGTGGTTGATTGTTATGGCGCCTGCGACCGTGTTCCGTCACGCGGTTACACTTGTGATTGTGGTGATGTTGCCCGTGGGCGGGTTCCTTTCCTTCCGCCACGCGGTGGATTATCTTGATCCCATTGCGCGGTTGGAACGCGAGACTGTCGCAGATGCCGCGCCGCTGTTGCAAGAGCGCCTGGCGCTGCAATTCCTTGATGCGGCGCGGCGCGAAACTGACCCGGAAAAAGCAAACGCCTTGTTGCAGGAGGCCCTGGCGGTGTGGCGCTTGCGCGACGCGGATAGCCCGGAAGCATCGTCAGCGCGGCGTGTGTTGGGCAAGCGGCTGCTTGTGGCGGGCCAGTACGCGGATGCCGCCGAACTGCTCGCCCCCTTTCTTGAATCCGCGCCTTTCGACCCCGCTGGATTTGACGCTGCGCTTGCGCTGGCTCGGGCGGCCGAGGTTCAGGGACAGCTGGCACAGGTTGCCGATTATTACGCTTTTGCGCGCAGACGTGACGCGTTGCCCCTGGACGACGCCGTTCGATATGGCACAGCGCTGATGCGACTGGGCAACATCACAGGGGCGGCAATGCAGTTTGCGCGATTAGAGGAACTGGAGGAAGGCAGCGAGGCGGCGACGCATAAGACCCAGGCAATAAACGCTTACAATGCGGCGCAAGCGCAATTGAACGCGGGTCGGGAACTGATACAGGAAGACCCGGGAGACGTCTTGGGATATATCGCCATGGCAGAAGGCGATTTATTGTCCGGCAACGGATTGCGCGCTTTTTATTGGCTCGCGTTGACATTGCGCCGGGACGAAACCCAGACGCGCGCTTGGGAGTTGCTCGGCGCCATCTTTTCACAACACGATCACGCGGAACAATTTGTGAGCCAGTGGGGAGCGTTGAAAACGCCTGGTGATCCGTCGTGGCTGCGGTTGGCGCGACAGGCCGCTCTCTTTCAGGCGTGGGACGGCGCACGAACTTTTGCCGCCCAGTTCGTCACGGAAAAAACGCCTACCGCGGAGGAGTTTGTGGCGGTGTTTGCAATGGAGATGCGCCGTTTTTCCGTGGCGCGGGACTGGTTGGAAAAGGCCACGGAGGCGCGTCCGGACCGCTACGAGCCCTGGCTCGCGCTGACCGATATTGCCCTGGCCGCGCAACAAGCAGAGGAGGCGCGTCAGTTGCTTGAGGAGGCGCAAGAACGCAATGCGCCCGAGGAGGAACTAGAGAAACGCAAGGCTCGCATTCAAGGCGACGCGCCGCTTCCCGATGAAGCGCAACCCTTCGAACCAGTGCGCACCTATATACAATAACACGCGCGCTGCCGGCGCTGTAGGGGCATCTCGCTGTGTATGTGGTACAATGGAATATATTCGATTGTGTAAAGCGCTGATTCACACTTCTGTAACATGGATCATGTGACGAAAGACATCGGGGATATGTTTGCGCGTCGCGCACAAAGCGCCTTCGTTGTCCAGTCGCGCGTCCCAAGCGACGCAGTTTCCTGCGCTTGAGAAATACACACTGGAAGCAAGAGCGTCATGAATACACTATTGCAAGACATGGGGTTACATTTGACCGCCGAGAGCTGGCTCGAGGCGTTTGTCAAGTTTATGACCGCGTTACTGCTGTCCGGCGCCATCGGCCTGGAACGACAACGCAAAGGACGCAGCGCGGGACTGCGCACCCATGTACTGGTTTGCATGGGCGCGACCATGCTTATGATTGTAAGCGAATATATCGCGCGCGACGGCGGGATATTCTCGTCCAGCAGTCTGGACCGGGCGCGCATCGCGGCGGGGATCATTACCGGCATCGGATTCCTTGGCGCGGGCACCATCATGAAAGCCGGCCAGGAAAAAGTAGGGTTGACCACTGCCGCCATGGTTTGGTTTGCCGCGGCCCAGGGCATTGCCATCGGCACCGGTTACATTCTCACCGCGCTCATTGGCACCGCGTTCGTGCTCGCCGTTGTGATAGGACTGTCCGCGTTCGAGCAGATGCTGCCGCAACACGGTCATTTCCTGCTCGCTATGCAGCTGCCCGCCACCGAGGCCGATGTGGCGCAGATTCTACGTCATATCGAAGCAGCGGGCAATTTTGAAATCGTTACCACCGCACTCAAATCGTCTGAAGAGAGCGGACGCCTCCAACTCACCTTTCAGATACGCAGTAAGTCTTCTCACGATTTTGCCATACTCGCCGAAGTGCTGCGCACTGAATACACCCACGCCCGTAAACTCAGCCTCGAACGTCTGCAAGTATAACCATCCTGGATGCAGAACCGTTTGGGTGTACCTTTCCCTGATGTTGTATCAATCGGCCGCCTTGTCGTACACCTCCGAAAATCGCGCTGGATCATCTTTGCGCCGCCTTGCGTAATGCGTCGAGTATGATGCGCGCCGCATCCGGGACGGGGTCGCTCAACTCCGGCATGAACAGGGCGCGTTCGGCAGCCGCTTCGGCATTCGGGAAATCGCCGTTTTGATAACCGGCATAACCGTTTTCAGGGCAAAGGGGGCCGCGCTTACGCGTGAAAAGGTCAAAACCCTTTTGGAACAAGGGCAGCTCGTGCAGGTTTGGATAGCGTTTGCGTCCGAGGTTAAGGCCGTTCTCAGCGGCGGCTTCGATAAAGGCCTCGGTAGACTTGCCCATGACCGATGGGTCGTGTATAACCGGGAAACCATAGAATCCGCCTCGTTCCACACCTTCGTACAGACGACAGGGGCTTACTCCCGGTATATCGGCCAAGCCCGCTTCGACTTCGGCGATGTATGCGGCCCGTCGTTTGTTCAGTTCCGCCAGTTTGTCCAATTGAACCGACGCAATGGCAATGCCCAGGGGGTGGGCGCGAAATTTCATGCCCAGACCGAGGGGCTGCAACTCCTCGTATCTGGCGCCGACCAGGTCAATGCCGGCGATGCGGTTCACCTGTCCTACCAGACAGGCGCGCTCGAAGAGGTCTATATCATCCGTGGCCAAAACGCCGCCTTCACCTGCGCTGATGGGTTTTGACCCCTGGAAGCTCCAGCAGCCCGCCGCGCCCAACGATCCGCACATAAGTCCTTTATATCGCG
This sequence comes from Candidatus Hydrogenedentota bacterium, assembly GCA_007124105.1. GTDB lineage: Bacteria > Hydrogenedentota > Hydrogenedentia > Hydrogenedentales > CAITNO01 > SLFT01. The sequence continues at coordinate 17,370 of SLFT01000303.1, forward strand.
CGCCATGGGCATGGGAACAGTCCTCGAGAATGGGGATATCATGTTCCTGGCCAATAGCAAGCAAAACGTCCAGGTCGCACACGTTGCCCCAGAGGTGAACGGGAACAATGCATCGTGTGTTGGCGGTGATGCGCTTGCGTACATCCTCGGGGTCCATGAGCAGCGACAGAGGATCAATGTCGCAGAACACCGGTTTCGCGCCCAACAGGATGGCCGGGGCAATGGTGCATATCCATGTGTTCACCGGACAGATTACCTCGTCGCCCGGACCGACACCCATACCGAAATAAGCGGAATACAGCGCCGAAGTGCCGTTCATGACGGTTACGGCAAAGCGCGTACCAACCCATTCGGCCCATCGCTTCTCGAACGCGCGCACGATTGGCGTGCCGCCGGACAATTCGTTGCGACGCGTCATGTCGGCGACCAGTGTCGCCTCCGCGTCTGTAATCTGCGTCCAACGGTCCAATTCCGGCAACGCGGTTGTTGCTGTTTGCACAAAAGCCCGCTGTACGCTTCCCGTATCCGTGTAGTCCTGGGGCATGACAATTGCTCCTTTATCCTTCCTCCTTCATTAACCATACCTCCGAAACAAGCGTCCCCCAGCCGCCGGTATTGCGCCAGATGATAACTTCCGGTCGCGGCCCTTCGCCAATGCCCGGCTGTTTTTTGAACCAAAGCCGCAATTTGCCGTCGGCGGTTGCTTGGCGTGGGACAACAAACTCGAAGAAGTCCGATTCATACTCAGGCAATTCGAGGTTTTTGGCCAACAGGAAATCGTCGGCGTAAATGGACTGGCTGGTCTGATGCTGGCGGATGCCGAAGCGGGGAAGATACCGGGGCCGCGCCAGCGTAAGTCGAACGCGATATTGCGCGTCAGGGTCGAGGTTGTCGTAAGCAAAGGCGACGCCTTCCTCTTCGTCCGTGGTGAAGGCCATGCGGCGTTGCGAGGGACGGTTCGCGCCAGAAAATATGCCGTCGCCGTAAGGCCAGCCGTACACCAGATTCGGCGATTTTTCAGGATTGCCCGCGTCGTCATAAAAACCGCCTTCACCCGGATTCTCGTAATGAACAATGCGCCAAACACGCGCATGACGCGCGTCAGCGTCGCTTTCCTCCAATGCCCGGCGCACTTCGCGTTCGAGCCATCCCAGGCCAAGAAAATCCTGCTCGAGATTAAACAGGCCTTCGTTGCGTACGCCGTAGATAACGTCGCTTTCTTCGCCCAGTCGGTGCGCCTCGGTTTTCAGTGCGCGCATGGCGTCCGTTTCGATATCCTCCATGAATTGTGTTGCGGCCCCGGACAACACGTCCATCAGCGCTCCCGACTGAAGTCCCTCGTCAAGCATGGCCACAACAGCGTCGTACAGCGTCTGTTGCTGACGTACGCGCAGCTGGATATATTTATCCACCAATCCCTTCTGCGCGAACTGCCGCCACAGGTAATTGTCCTTCATGTACACATCCGGCATAACCGACGCCGCTTCCTGTATCAGCGCGTTGAAGCGGTCAATGCCGGGATTGTCGGCAATCGGCGTGGACAGGTTTTCTTCATGCTGGAAGATAGCCTCGGCCATGATTGCCGCGGCGTCCGGTCCAAAATGGCAGCGACAATAGGATGCGACCACGTCTTCCACGCTCTGGTGCGGTTCCCATAGCAGCCGCTGCCACATCCATTGGTTCAAGTGGTCGTGGTGCCCTTCCGAATAGGCCACGTCGCCGACGGTATAGCGCATGGTGTGCTGAAAAATTTCGTAATAGTGGCGGGGCCGCGCGTGGAAGGTGCGGCGGTTGTACACCTGGTGCATGGCCGGGTCGGGTCTGCGTTCGTACATCCACATGTCCCAGGGCGGCGGTGTGGCGTAGTTGTTGTCCGCAATGATTTCGTGGTCCATCAGTCCATACTGCGAATAGACCCAATGGGTCAGGTCAGTGAACAGGAGTATGGACTGTTGCGGCGGCAGTTGGTGCAGCATCTCGCGCAGGTAGCCGTCCACCTGTCCAAAGCCTGCGTATTCAAACAAATCAAGCCGATGGTCCTGCCGTCTGCCGGGTGTCCAGCCCATACCGTTTGATCCGGGGCCGTACACAACGCCGCGCGCCCAGTTTCGCGGTTGTTGCTGGAAGTAGCGGAAGATGGCTTTGTCGCCCGCGTTGTCAAGCTTCTGGTTGCCTACATACACCTGCGTGTTCGGATGATAGCGATGCAGTATTGTTGTAAGGTCTTCGCACAAGGCGATAAACACCTCGCCATAAGGATCGCACAGGTCGCATTCGCAGCCGCCGCCGTCGCCGGATTTCCAGTGTACATAATCGAAAGGCGCCATGGAACTGAACCGACGCTCATATTGTTCGAGCAGCGCCTCACGTGCTTCGGGGATGGAGGGGCACAGATAGCCCGTGCGCCCGATACCCTCGACGGCCTGCCATTCGTCTGGTCCTGAACCGACATTCGCCACGGGCACAATCATGGCGTCCAGTCCGTAAGACTTGAGGAAGGTGAACATCTTGCCGTCGGGCGGTTCCATGCCCAACTCGAAAGTGTTTGCGCCGGCAAAAGCGAACTCGAGCACGGCCCGTTCCAATTCGGCGTCCGTCCAGTCGCGCGCGCCGGTAAGTTCGGTGATGGTGAATCCCTGATGCACGATGAGGCCGCGCATGGGGAAACGCGCCACGCCGCGCGCGTCCAGGTCGGCGGGGAAGGCGACGCCGTCATCCTGCCTGACAGCCTGACGCAGTATCTCGCCCACGGCATACAACAGCCCGCGCTCATCCATGCAAGCCGCCAGCATCACGGCGCGTCCGTTATGGGTCGTTATCTTCACGCGATACCCTTCGGGACCGGGATCAAGGGGTGTCGGGAGCGGTACACGGTGGACATCGCAAAGGGCGGCCAAGGAAGGATGCGTTTGTGGCATGCCCAGGTAAATCGTCAGATGGTCGCCTGTTGCTGAGTCGCTGATGGCGGTTGTTACGCCGCGCTCTGTAAGCCGTGCCTGCAACAGCTCTACAATCCGGCGTTCAATGGCTGACGTTTCCGGCGCGGGTACAAGCGTCGCCTGGCGCGTAGCGACCAGGGCATCGGCCATTGACGGGTTCCACAAGGAGAATGCGAAAATAAGTATAAAGAACAGAAAGAAGAAGCGCAAAACGAAGCCCTTTCATTGGTTGACCAAAAACAGCGTATTCGCAAGTTCACAAACAGCATATAACATGCCGCCCTTACTGTGCAATACCCGCGAGCGTCCTGATAAAAGGGAGTTGGCGTTTTATTCCCGTTCTAACGCTATCAATGCGAAGAAGTTGAACAGGCAGAACGTAGACCTGGCATCTTGCCGCGTTGGCATTTTGCATTCATTTTTGCATCTCGTATATACTTGATCGGTTAGCAAAGTTACAGTTGAGTTACCACGAGGAAATTATCTTTCATGCAAGTTACCTGTCCACATTGTAGCGCCACGCTTGAAGTCCCGGATGAATATGCGGGGCAAATGGGCGAATGCTCGATGTGCAACGGAAATGTGCCGATTCCCAAGATCGCAACGGTCAAGATGAAGCCGGTGGCGACTTCCAACGAGCCCACCGACCCTATGGCGCAATACCAGCTGGGCGCTCGTTATTACAAGGGCGACGGTGTGCCGCGGGACATCAATAAGGCCGTCTATTGGTTTCGTAAGTCCGCTGAACAGGGGTTTGCGCTGGCGCAGAACAAGCTGGCACAACGATACACGCGCGGCGAAGGCGTTCCAAAGGACCTTGCCGAGGCGGTACGCTGGTTCCGCCGGGCTGCGGAGCAGGGCTACGTTTCCGCGCAACATGACCTTGGGCTGTGTTATGCAGAAGGTATCGGCACACCCAAGAACCCTGCGGAGGCGGTGAAATGGTACATGTTCGCCGCGAAACAAGGGCATCCTGGCGCGCAGAATAAACTGGGGCAATGTTATGCCCGCGGCATAGGGGTTCCCGAGAACCCTACGGAAGCGGTGAAATGGTTCCATCGGGCGGCGGAAGATGGTTATGCGCCGGCCCAATACGCAATGGGATATTGTTATGATAACGGCGCGGGTGTAGTGCAAGACCATGCCAAGGCGGTGAAATGGTATCTGAAAGCGGCGCGGCAAGGGGACGCAGCCTCACAATATACATTGGGACAATGTTACTACTCCGGCATCGGCGTGGACCAGGACTACAGCGAAGCGGTCATGTGGCATGCCAGGGCGGCGGAACAGGGACATGTGGGCGCGCAACTTGCCCTGGGCGTATGCTATTTCTCGGGTGAAGGCGTTGAGCAGGATTACGAACAGGCGACTGTCTGGTATAGCAAAGCCGCCGAAAAGGGAAATGCGGACGCCCAGTTCATGCTCGGTTTGTGTTACGCCGCGGGCGCTGGGGTACCGGAGGACCTGGACGAAGCGGTAGACTGGTTCCAGAAATCGGCCGCGCAGGGGAATGCGGACGCTCAATATTACCTCGGCACCTACTGTCAACAGGGCTTGGGCGTGGAGATGGATTTGGAACAGGCGCGAGGCTGGTACGAGCTTGCCGCGGAACAAGGACATGAAGAGGCGCTGGCCGCCCTTGAGTCACTGTGAGCGGAACACCCCACAGCCTTGCAGCGTCCGCGACATCCCCAATTCCCCGGAATAATCAGGCACTACTATGATGCACCGAAAACGCTTTCTTGATTATATACGCAACGGCGGCGCGGAACATCTGGTCTCACTGCAAATCGGGGGCGGCGCGGGTTTCGACGCGAAACTTGCCGGTAAGGAGTGGGTAAGTGAGACCACGGTGGAGGATACCATGGCCGCCTATGAACAAGTAGGCGGCATTGGCCTGTTGAACCTGGGCTTGCCTGGTTTTGACGCCTGCGTTCCGGCGATCGCCTGGCAACACAAGCGCAAAATAGACAAAGAGACCCGTACTACGCACAGCTGGCTGGATACGCCTTATGGCCGCCTTGAATGGGAATACCATGAACGCCCGCGCCAGGGCGTTACCCCTGTTCGTTACCCTATCCGCTTCGGTGATTCATGGACGCCGGTGGAGTGGTTGATTGAGCGCCAGTTCGAAGCGTTGCCGTATATACCGGATATGGTCGGACCGTTGATTGAAAGAGCGCATCCTCAATGGCCTTTATGTGTACAATGGTCTGTGCAGCCTTTTGAAATGATGTGTTTGACGCCCGCCCCCGATGCCGTTATGTTTGCCATGCACGACATGGACGGCTACCGCGCATTGTGCGACCGCATTCTCGAAGTGAACCTTGCCATGTGCGAAGCGGTTATCGGCGCCGGGGTGGACTTTGTTTTTCTGGGCGGACCGGGCCGCGAGCTGATGTCGCCGCTGCTGTATGAGACATTCATGATTCCTGACTCAGAAAAACTCAGCGCCGCCGTGCATCGGGCGGGCGGTCTGGTCTATTCTCATATCTGTTCGCCGGTACAACCCTTTCTTGACATGGGCTATTATGGCCGCATGGGCATAGACCTATTCGAAACATTATCGCCGCCGCCGGTGGGCAATGTAACTTCCTTGGCGGCTGCGCGGAGACGACTCCCGGAAGAAATGTGTACACGCGGCAATATCGGTCTTGACGTGCTGTTAACCGAAACGCCGGAGCGTGTTCACCAGGCCGTCTGTGATGTTATAGAAGCGACAAAGGGCCACAAGCACATTGTCGCCGCGTCTGATTACCTGTTTTACGATATACCCCTTGAAAACGCGCGCGCTGTGGTGGACGCTGTTGACGCCTGCAATCGGAAAGCGAGAACCGAGAGGGACGCGCCGGCGCCTGGAGACTAACACGCGCGTTTCCGCGAGAAACGGATTGATGTGCGCGGCGCACGTGGTTCACCGTTTAGCGCACCAGAATGCATTTATCATCACAGGTTTATCTGTTGTCCCGACACGCAATCTTGAACAGCGCATGTTGGCTTTTTGTTCAGAGAGCACGACCGATAAGGTAAAAATGGTATGCCCGCAACACCGGAAATTACGCTTTCGCTGCCAGTCGCCAGTCTTGATATGTTGCGTCTTGGCGACGAGATTGCCGCATTGGAAGGAAGCGGCGTAGCCGAACTTCTCTTTCCCGTTGGGGATGGCGCAATCGCCCCGTTTATGACAGGCGTCGCGCTGGCGCGTCAAATCAGCGGCCACACCAAAATCCCCTGTCATGCGCTGTTGCTGTCCCTGCATCCCGAGCGGCATATTGACGCTTTTGCCGGCGCGGGTTTTGCGGCCATGACAATTTCGTTCGAGGCGTCAACGCATCACCATCGCATGTTGACGCGTATACGCGAGGCGGGTATGAAGGCGGGTATAGCCGTTAATCCTACTACCTCGCTGACGGCCTTGGACTACTTACTTGATAAGTCAGATTGTGTATGTCTACTGGGTTGTGAGCCTGATGATGAAAGCGGGCATACCGTGCACACAATGCTTTGTGAGCGCGTTAAAATGTTACGGGACATCATACAGTACCGCGAATTACGAGCGAAGATTATGCCGTACTCCGGCCTCGATTTAACGTTGGCGAAACAGGCGCTTCAAGCCGGGGCTTCTATTATTGCGCTTGAGCCGCGCATGATTCAGGACGGGAAGGGAACGACCACTCTTGACGCAATTACAAAGTGCCTGGCCGCGTTGTCGGCGACTGACGGCGCGCTGTAAAAAGGCGGTGTAATGAACAGTCATCTCGCCAACGCTGACAACCGGATGCCGCCGCCAGGCGCGCGTGTTCTGATTGCCATGAGCGGCGGCGTGGATAGTGTTGCGGCCGCGGGATTGCTGACCGCAGCGGGCTACGAATGCATGGGCGCAACCTTGCGGTTGACAGGCGAACCACCCGTAAAGTCCGTGTTTGAACCTTGCTGTGGCTTGCAGGCGACCGAAGACGCGCGCAAGATCTGTGAACAATTGGGGATTGAGCATCGCACAGTGCGCATCGTCGAGAAATTTGACCGTCACATTATCGCGCCTTTTGCCGCGGCGTATGTGGCGGGCCGCACCCCAAATCCCTGTATCCAGTGCAACCGCGTTATCAAATTCGGATTGCTTTCCAAGTATGCGCGACAATGGGGATACGATTATATTGCCATGGGGCATTATGCGCGGCTGACGGAACGGAACGGGCGCATGGCGTTGCGGCGCGGCGCTTACAGACCCAAGGATCAAAGCTATGTGCTCGCGCCGTTGACACAGCCACAGTTGCGGCGCGCGTGTTTCCCTTTGGGGAACATGACGAAGGAGGACGCGCGCGCCACGGCCGCGTCCATTGACCCGGTTGTAGGCGCAAAGGCGGAGAGCCAGGAAATCTGTTTTGTTTCAGACCGCAATTATGCGCGCGTTGTGGAAGCGCGGCACGGACAAGGCGAGCCGGGGCCTATCGTTGACGTGGAAGGCAACCTGTTGGGCCGCCATAAAGGTATCTGCCATTACACCATTGGACAACGGCGCGGCCTCGGCGTCAGCGCGGAACAGCCGCTGTATGTGGTGCGTGTAGATGCTGCGAACAACACGATTGTTGTGGGGCGCGACGAGCAATCGCTATGCCCGTCTTTTGTCACGGGCCCCTTGTTTTACGGTGCGCTTGATCCTGCGATAAAAACCTTTCAGGCCCAGGTGCAATTGCGTTATCGGCATGTTCCCGTGGAAGCGCGGGTTGCCGTTGGCGCCGGCAGCGCGTGTGTACAGATGGATATGCCACAACGAGCGGTCACACCCGGCCAATGGGCGGTTTTTTACGATAGTGACGGGCATGTTCTGGCTGC
>SLFT01000374.1 GCA_007124105.1 Candidatus Hydrogenedentota bacterium
ATGTAAAGCGCACGTCCTGATTCACGGGCGGCGGTAATGACTGTAGCAGTCCGCTCTACGGCTTCCCAATCAAGGCGCGAAAGCAATTCTGTCAACCGCGCGTTATAGGAATGCGCGTACTGCGAGAAGGATTCTGCCCGGGAAAACAGTTCGGCCATCTTATGCATGAAACAATCGCTCCTGTATCGTTGCCTTGTCCGCTGCCGCCAAGGCGCGAATGGCCGCCGGTCTAAAATATATCGCGAACTGACACCTGCTTCAGAATAAAAGCGTCCACATCAGCCATGGGAAGACGTTCCTGCTCCATACTGTCGCGATGGCGTATAGTCACCGTTTCGTCTTCTTTCGTCTGGTGGTCAACACAAATGCAGAAAGGCGTACCGATCTCGTCCTGGCGCCGGTAGCGGCGTCCGATGGCGCCTGCATGATCGTAATAGGTAATGAACTTGCGGCGCAGCCGTTTCTCAAGGGTCTCGGCAATCTCGGCGAGGCCATCTTTTTTGACTAACGGCAACACCGCCGCTTTAACGGGCGCAATTTTCGGATGAAACCGCATGACCACCCGTGTTTCGTCTTTCACTGTGTCTTCGTCGTAGGCGTCGCACAACAACGCAAGCACCGTGCGATCAACACCCGCGGAAGGCTCGATAACCGTCGGAAGATAGCGCTCCTTGCGTTCAGCGTCGAAGAAACTCAGGTCCTTGCCCGAATACTGGCTATGCTGCGTCAAATCGTATACGCCGCGATTGGCCAGTCCCTGCAATTCGCCCCAGCCGAAGGGGAACTCATATTCTACGTCTACAGTCCGTTTGGAATAGTGCGCCAGCGATTCCTTCGGATGCTCGAACCAGCGCAATTTATCTTCATGCAGACCGATGGCGAGATACCAGCCCCAGATTTCCTGCTGCCAGCGGTCGAACCAGTCTGCGGCTTCGTCTTCGTGACAGAAGAATTCTATTTCCATTTGCTCGAATTCACGACTGCGGAAGATGAAGTTGCGCGGATTCACTTCGTTGCGAAAACTCTTGCCAATTTGCGCAATGCCGAAGGGTATCTTGACGCGCGTCGAGGACGCAATATCCTTGAAGCTGACGAAAATGGACTGGCACGTTTCCGGACGCAGATAGGTTTCTACTGCCGTGTCCTCGCTCACGCCCATGCGCGTGCGCAACATGCTGTTGAACGTGCGGGGCTCGGACAGTTCGCCGCCGCAGTCCGGGCATATCTCGCTCTCCAGGTGGTCCTGGCGAAACCGTTTCTTGCACGCTTTACAGTCCACAAGGATGTCGTGAAATTTTTCAACATGGCCGCTGGCTTCCCATACCCGCGGATGCATCAGGATGCTGGCGTCCAGCCCGACCATATCGTCTCGGCTTGTGACAAAAGTGTGCCACCAATGGTCTCTCAGGTTGCGCTTGAGCTCGACGCCAAGCGGCCCGAAATCCCAGCAGCCGTTAATGCCGCCGTAGATGCCGCTGGACTGAAATATGAACCCTTTGCGTTTACACAGACTTACAAGTTTGTCCACGATATTCTCCTGTTGCGCTGAAGGCGCGGATACTCCGCATTGAAATGGGCGCGAGCGGGAGTTTCAGAAAATGCGGCTCGCGCCGCCGCCACGCCGTGAAATAATAAAAATGCCCCGCGCAGATGCGCCGGGGACAACGACGGTACCGAATAGTATAGTAAGGGGTGTTTTGACAAGTCAAACGGCGGTTAGATAATACAGCGCCTTTTACAGGTCCTCCTGGAAATGCACAGGAGGCTCAATTTCAACGCCGCCCGCCTCAACACGGCTTTGCCAGCTTTCCGCTAACGGACGCACCAACGTGCTGTAGGTAAGCCAACCAAGCAGGATTACGACGCATACGGCGCCCCACGTGATAAGATCGTCAAGCCAGCGCGGATGGGGGCGCATCGTCTTTTCGACGCCGGCGGCGCGCTTCATGAAATTGAAAGGGCCGCTCACTTGTTCTGGTTGGGAACATATCAGGTACTGGTCCACGAACGGTTCCGGGTCCATCTCAAGGAAACGACAATAACTGCGCAGAAACCCGACGGCATACGCCTGTTCGGGCATGTCCTTGAAAACACCGGACTCGAATGCCTGTAAACAATGAGCCGACACGTGCGTACGCAACCGTGCGCCCTCAATCGAATACCCCTTCGATTCTCGACGTTCTCGCAGAACAACGCCAGGAAAATCATTTTCCTTCATGTCAGTTCTTCCTTCGCCGCTGTGGCTACAAGTATCTCCCTTGCCTTGCTGCCCGTGTGCGGGCCCACGATGCCCTTCAGTTCCATCATATCAACCAATCGAGCAGCTCTAGTATACCCTACACGCAACCGTCGTTGCACCATTGATATCGAGGCCTGGCCCGTTTCCAGTACAACACGCACAGCGTCCTCGAAAAGCGGGTCGTCCTCCGCTTCCATGTCGCTCATGGCGTCCTTGCTCTTTCCGAAGTTTGCTATCTCGTCCCGGTACTGCGGCGGCGCCTGGCGCTTCAGGTGAGCTATGAGGCTCAACATCTCCTCATCGCTCACAAACGCGCCCTGGATGCGCGCGGGTTTGGACTGGCCCGCGGGCAGGTACAGCATATCGCCCATGCCAATGAGGCGCTCAGCGCCGATTTCATCCAGGATGCATCTTGAGTCTACACGCGATGACACCTGGAACGAAATACGCGCGGGAAAATTCGCTTTGATCACACCGGTAAGCACGTCTACCGACGGGCGCTGTGTGGCAATAATCAGATGGATGCCCACAGCGCGGGCAAGCTGCGCCAGTCGCGCAATAGCATCTTCAACTTCAGCGCGGGCAAGCATCATGAGATCAGCCAGCTCGTCAATGACACATACAATGAACGGCAGTTTGCGCACCACACTGACTGATTTGTTCCTATGCGCGCCCTCCATCTCAATTTCACCGTTTTCAACGCTCTCATTATAGACCTCGATATTACGCACACGCAAGTAGGCGAATAACCGGTACCGTTCTTCCATTTCATTGATCAGCCAGGTCAGGGACGCCGCCGCCTTTTTGGGGTCGGTAACCACAGGCGTGATCAGGTGCGGAATATCGTTGAAGATGGAAAGTTCCACCATCTTCGGATCAATCAACATCAATTGCAACTGGTCGGGCGTGTGTTGATACAACAGGCTCGCCAGCAGCGACTTGATGCACACCGTTTTGCCCGCGCCCGTGGCGCCGGCCACAAGCAGATGCGGCATGCGCATCAGATCAGCAATGCATACAGTGCCGGCAATATCCTTGCCGAGCGCCAGTTCGAGGCTGCAACCAGCCTGCGCAAATTTGGGGTGTTCCAGCAGTTCGCGAACAACCACCGGGTCCCGGTCTTCATTGGATATTTCAATGCCTACGCGCCCCTTGCCGGGGATGGGCGCTTCAACGCGTACACCCTTCGCCTTGAGCGCCAACGCGATATCGTCTGTCAAGGACAAGAAACGACTTACCTTCATGCCGGGCGCGGGCTCCAGTTCAAAACGTGTAATGGTCGGCCCCCGGGTCACGTCTGTAACCTGCGCCTCCAGGTTGAATGTGCGCAGCATCTCTTCCAGGCGTGTGGCTGTATCGCCCAGTTTCTCGCGTAGATTCGGGATAATCTTACGCTCGGCAGGCGCGAACAAATCAAGGGACGGACGTTGATAAACATCGGGGTACTGATAGCCCTCGGGCAAGGCATCTTCCTGCGGCGCACTCTTACGGCGCAGGCGCGGCGTCGGCGGCGCGGGTTTCTCCACGGCAGCAAGTACGGTCTCGACCTTGAGTGGCTGGTCCGATTCAGTGGTTTCAACAACGGATAAAGGCTTGCCTTCATCATTTGCTGCGGCTGGCTCGACAACGGCGTCCTCTTCGCTGGGCTCATCATCCTGCGATGGAGGTGTCGCTTCGAGCCTGGGCGGAGCCTCGGCGGGAAACATTTTTTCCAAGGCCCGCGCATCGGCGTCCGGATCCGGTATATCGTCAAAGGGCGCGGGCGCCATTTCATTTCGTTGCGGCGGTTGCGCGAGTTTTTCTTGTATAACGTCTCGACTGGGAACGACCTCTTCTTCCACATCATCCACGCCGCCGCCCGAAACAAAGATATTGGGCGCGGAAACGCTGGATGCTTCCGCCATTGCGGATTCAGGCGTCTCCACATACGTTTTATGGCTGAATTGTAGCGTTAACGCAGTAAGAATGCGCCGAACAAGACCAGGCGTATCCGGTTCCTCGCCCCCTGGTCCCGTTATGGGCGGCGCTTCCGCCATCGCGGGTTCAGGCGTCTCCACATACGTCTTATGGCCGAACCGTGGCGTTAACGCAGCAAGGATGCGCCAAACAAGACCGGGCGCATCCGTTTCCAAGACCGCCGGCGCCGTTGCGGGCGTCGCTTCCATTTCAAAAGACTCCATTGCGGGCGCTTTATCTGGGGCGTCTACATTGGTTAACCAACTGACCACACGCCAAAGCTGCCGTACCAGAAACCATGAGCCGCGCAGCAACCACCGCAACACGCGTTGTACATAGAGTATAAAATGGACGAAAAGAAAGTCTGTCGCAAGCAACAATCCCATCAACGCCATGGTTGCCGCCATCACAATTGACCCGATTATGCCGAAGTTATGCGCCAGAAAACGTTCAGCCACAAAAGCGCCGAAGGCGCCGCCGGCTTCCGCGTTGGTAAAGCCCTGGCGCAAACTCAGCTGCAACGCCCCCGCAATCGCGCCCGTAAGCAAGACCAGCCCCACAATACGCGTGGCCAACCGGCCGATAGGGCGGTGTACAAGCAGCTTTAACGCCCATATTCCGGTAAGCGCATACAGCACATGGGCAGCGTCGCCAACCAAAACAGCGAGTACGCCCGCCACAAACGCGCCCGGCGCGCCCAGTAAATTGGGCACACTCAACATGCCGTCAAGGGGACGACCGGCTTCCGCCCCCGCCTCAAAACCATCCGTCACCAGCGACAGCATCAGGAATACCGTCAGCACAAGCATAAGTATCCCGTATATCTCACACTTGCGTTCCAGGCTGATAAAACCATCGTTATCCAACGCGAACATTCTCCCAAAGCTGCATATAACACACATCTGTCCACTATCCCTATCGTAACACAAAAGAAACGGGATTGCAACAAAATGTGGTGGTTTTGAGGCAGGGCCATCACTACATATAGATGTTTGACTGAACTTGTCCACTGGCGCATGTTGTTATGTGATGCAGATAGGCTTGACCGTTCCAGTGCAATAGCGCACTGGTTATCTTCGCAGGCGCAGCAGAGATATAGTGGGAGATAGGGGGCTGCCACTTACGGTGACAGCGGCCGTCACATGGCGCAATTCCCGATGACCTTACTTTCGATACGCTACATAGATATCCGCTTCAATTCCCACGTCGTATTCGAAGTAGTGGTGGATAAAATACAGGTTGCCCGCATCGTCAAGGGTGGGCTCGCCCGCAAACTGCGACACAATAACCTCCGGTTCACCCCAGCGCCCCGCTACGCGCAGGGAGCGGAACACGGCGGGGGTTCCCTGGTACGTCCGCGTGAACCACAGCTCGTTGCCGTCTGACGACACGAAAGGGAATCCGTCCATCTCGGGCGTATTCACCGCTTCAACATTGATAGGGTCGGACCAGGAAACGCCTGCCCGCGTGGTTACCCAGATATCGTAGTTCCCCATGCCGCCCGGACGATCCGAATGGAAGTACAAGTCATCGCCGTAAATATGGACTTCGCCAATCTGGAGTTCATGCATCAGCCGGTCTCCCACATAGGCCCAGTTCCGCCATCTTCCGTCTATCCATTCCGCGGTAAACATGTTTACACCGGCGTAACCCTCACGCGCGGACGCAAACCACATCTCGTCTCCTTGAACGCACACCGCGCCGTCCAGCGCGAGTTTCCCCGGCTTTTGCAACCACACACGTTCAGGCTCGCGCCAAACGCCATCCTGCCTGTAGGAAACCCACACCCCGGTAACGCCGTCCAGCAGTTGTTTTTCCGGTGGAACGCGCATGTCCGGCGTGAAAAAGAAATAGAGCGTGTTGCCATCCGGAAGAATGAATGCCGAGTCTTCCGCGCCCGCCGTATTTACGGGGTAAGGCAACGGTACCGGCGCCTCATACTCATCCGAATGCAAAATCGGCGGATGATGATCCGTCTCCGGTCCCCGCTTAACAATATCTGGTGGAATGGTATCATGTCGGTTGACATCTGGATACATATCGCTTTCATCACAACCGACAAGAGTAAACACTCCAAAGAACATCGCGCCGATACAAAGTGTACACACCGTACCTTTCATTGCGTAACTCCTTATCAACCATCACCAGTCAACGCGCTCTTCAAGGAAGTCGAGCGTCTCCATCCTTCCAGCGGCGCGCGCCAACAGTAACAAAGGGACTCATGCAGGCAATAATCCACAAGAAATGCCACCAGGCAAGACCATTCTCCTTCAGGCCGCCCAGACTCCAGACAACCCAGCATACGGCGCCCAGAAAAACCGCAAAGGGAGGCGGCATCAACAGGTAGTACCGCGTCGAAGGCCACCGCCAGGGCGCGAACACGAAAACAAATGTCATCGCAAGCGCAAATATCCCCAGCGCAATAAAACCTTGGATAAAGTACCCCTGCGCAAAACGCAGAATCACAAATACAAGAAGCCACAAAAAACCGCCGGTCCACCCGCCCAGCCAACCGAGTTTTTCCCCTGTACGGCGCGGCTGCACATTCGCCACGGCAGATTCGGTCGAATATTTCGATGCCATAATGTAGCGTCCCTTTCCCTCGCGACCTGTTACATCGCGTTGCAGAAATTCCCATTGCGAAAAAACGCGCAGGGATTCCTCGCTTGAACACGCTATTTCACGAGTCTTCCTATCATCTACAGTATAGCACAGAATTATCTGTTCGCGTCGGCCCGATATGCTGGTTGGCCGCGTCAGTCAATATAAAAGGACTGGGAATAGAATAGCGCGCCATCCACGTCAAGCTGAAAACGCACCACAGCATCTTTCAGGCCCGCGTAACTCATTGACGCGCCTGTTGCGTATTCCTCTCCATCTTTATACCAGGTAATGCCGTCATGGTTGTCAACGTCAACGGTGATAATGTCAAGGGCTTCGTCAACCTCAATCCGGTTGAACCTGGGATATGTCGCCACTCGTTGTCCCATGAATTTGTGGCCCTTTTGCAGGGCGTTGCGTACAGCCTCTTCCGTCAGCGACTCGGCCAGCACAATTGTCAGCAAGGCGTTGTTCGATACAGACGTGCTATGGGTGTCGTCGCTGCCCACGATGAAGATATTATGGTCGCGATAGTATTCCGCGAGCAGTCGGTTGAGCAGTTCTTCCGACAGTTCTTTACGATCGCCCAACCGCATCTCAAAACCAAGCATCGCGTCGTATTCGGTCAGATAACGGCCAAAATATGTCACCGCCTCTTCCCACGTGTCCGTCCTGAAGAATCGGTCTTCCCAGCTGCCGCCCGGCGCGTAGTTCACGGGGTGCGCCCAGTAACCAAGCCCTTCGGTTGCGGTAATGCAGGCCATGCGCTCTTCTTCGGTCTGATTGCGGTCTTCATAACCGCAACTACTGAACACACTCACCAGATGGGGATGTGAGGACAGCTCGTTTCCGCGTATTGCGAGCATGCCCTCGTCGCCCAGGTCTGGAAAGAAGGCCGAACTCTCCGCGCCGGCCCGATGCCAGATGCGCGACGGCTGTTCAGAAATCCAGTTTGTCCACGGCCAGGTGGTCGAGGCGGTGGGCATTGTCACGCGCTCCTCATCGCGGGTGGTATGGTAGTTGTCATGGTCCGTAATCGCCAGAATATGATACCCCGCTTCAGCGTAGTTGTATATCAATTCATCCGGCTCGGCCCGACCGTCGCTGTACACGGTATGGCTGTGAAAATTGGCGATGTACTGATTGGCTGATTCCCAGTTGACGTCGGCATAAGGGTTTTTCAACACCCGCGAGTCCGTCATCGCCGCCGTCGCAAACAGCATGGAAACAACTACCGCAAGAACAATTACTTTGAGTCCGCGTCTTACCATCGTATTACAATCTCCTGTGCTTGATAAGAACTCCTGCCAACGCGCAGGCACTCTGACAACCAACGCATAATGTTGCTGAAACCCTATCAGAAGACGTCATGAATGTCAAATGCCTATAACAGCGACAACGTTTGCGCTATTGTAAAGCGTTCTCGTATACTTACGTCCCCACGAAAATAATCGTACCCGTTCCTGTTCGCGCATCCCGCAATGAACGTGCAAGGTGTCCGACTTTTGTAACTGTCTACCAATAGAACTCAAAATTGGACTGTAGGGTGGGTGAAGCGAAGCGGAACCCACCCTACAGAATCGAAAATTTTGATTCAAGAAGGCATCATGCTAGACAGTTAC
>SLFT01000051.1 GCA_007124105.1 Candidatus Hydrogenedentota bacterium
CACGTTAGTCAATAAGTGTCGCACTGAACTGAGACATGGAAGGTCACAGGGCGTTGATAACAAACGGCATGTGGCCAGACGTTATCCGAATGATGGTTTTACTGATAGCGCAAGGTTGTCTCTGATGAGGCTAATATAAATTGATGATAACACATATTGTGATAATAGTCAAGTCAGTGAATAATACAAGGTAATCTATTGTTATATTCTGTAAGAGACTAGCGTTAACTGTTGCGCACATGGCTGGGAGTTGGGGGGTGTTGGCCTGCTTATAGTGTGCCTTTAAGCTGTGAAGCCGTTTGTTTGAGCTTGCAGACTGCATACAAAACAAGTAAGTCCAGCCGATTGTGCTACTCGTGTTTTGTAAGGGTGATTACGTCCTCTGAAATCATATACATGGCAGGTACAATGAGAAGAATAATGAATGTGGCGAACAGGATGCCATAGCCCAGGGACAGCGCCATGGGAATGAGGAATCGCGCCTGTCGCGATGTTTCGAAAATCATGGGCGCCAGTCCGCCAAAGGTAGTCAAGGTAGTCAGTAATATGGGACGAAATCGCTGTGTTGCAGCGGAATGGATAGATGCCAGAGGCGTCATACCTTCCTCACGCTGGCGATAATTGGCAAAGCTGATCATGACCAGCGCGTCATTGACAACGACGCCGGAGAGCGCGACAATGCCGAACATGCTCGGGATGCACAAGTCGTAGCCCATAATGAGATGGCCGATAACAGCGCCCACCACGCCGTAGGGGATGCTCAACATCACAATAAAGGGTTGAATATAACTGTGGAAGGGGATTGCAAGCATGGCATAAATCGCGAGCAACGCCAGCAGGAAGCTGAGTTGCAGACTTCCCATGCTTTCCCGGATATCGGCCTGATGCCCTTCGAAGGAATAGGTCAATCCCGGGTAGTTGTGGAGCAGCTGGGGCAACACATTTTCACGAAGGTCCCCAAGCACTTCTCCGGCGCGACTTCTTGGTGTAATATCGGAGGATACCTGCACCACCCGGCGTCCGTTTCGGCGGTCGATGGTTGTATAGGCGCGGCCCCGTTCGAAGGCGGCTACTTCACGTAATGGGACATAAGCGCCGGCGGGTGTACGCACCATCAACGCAGCGATCATTTGTTCCGAGTTGCGCTCTTGCCTGGGCAGGCGGACCATGACCTTCATTTCATTACGCCCTCGTTGTTGCCGCAATACCTCGGCGCCGTAAAAGGCATGACGTACCTGGCGGGCCACGTCGCGGGCGGTCAGTCCCAGGCTTTTGCCTTCGGGGAGCAGCGTAAAATCGAGTTGTTGCTTACCCGGGCGAAATCCGTCATCCACATCCTCAACACCTGTGTAGTCGCTGAGTTCCTGCGCCAGGTCCCTGCTGGCCTGTTCAAGGGTTTCCATGCTCCGGTGGCTGAGTTCGACAGTAATGGGCCGCCCGCGTCCCCCTGGGCCGCCTACGTCAGCGGCGAACCGCATAAACTCGATTCCGGCAACCTCGCCGACTGCTTCGCGCCAGCGACGCGTGAATTCCTCCGTGCCCATGATGTGCCGGCGTATGGAAGCATCGGCAAGACGCGCGCGTACTCGCCCTACATGGCCGCCGCCCTGCCCGATGTCCGTTGTAATGCCGGTAACCAGTTCGGGGCGTCCTGCGTCCTTGACAACCTGCTGTGCGCCCGCTTCCAGCAACGCTACGACCGCCTCGGTGCGCGCGACAGGCGCGCCATAAGGCAGCACCACGCGCGCTTCTGAAAAGTCAGATTCGATAACGGGAAACAGCTGAAAGCCCATGCGTCCGCTCAACGCGTAGGCGATGGTGATCGTCAACATCCCAAGGGCAATGAGGATCGTGAGATAGCGGTGGCGCAGTGATATGGAGAGGAACGCGCCATAGCGGTGATGTACCCACCAGGTAAACCAGGCGCTGAATCCCTGTTGTCGGTCATGAAGCCATTTGCTCACGCCACTCCGTTTTGTTTCTCGTTGATGGCCCAGGTGCGCCGGCAGCACAAACAGACACTCGACCAATGAGATCAGGAATACAACGGAAACGACAATAGGGATCATGCGGAAAATATTGCCGGTGACGCCGGGGATAAAATAGATGGGCATGAACGCCGCGATATTGGTGAGGATACTGAAGGTAACGGGGGTAGCGACATCGCGTACGCCGCGGATAGCCGCTTCCAGTGGGGCAAGTCCTTTCTGTCGGTAAAAATAGATGTTTTCACCCACTACAATTGCGTCGTCCACAACTATTCCCAACGAAATAATATAGGCGAACAGAGACATCATATTTACGGTAACTCCCACGAAGGGGAGAAACAAGAAAGAGCCCATAAAGGAGATGGGGATTCCCAACATCACCCAAAAAGCGAGCCGCGCTTCGAGGAACAGTCCCAGAAGCAGCAGCACAAGCACGAGGCCAATAGCGCCGTTTTTCAGCAACAGTTGCACCCGTTGGCGATACACGTCGGAACGGTCTCTGTCAATGTCCACTTCGATGCCCGGCGGGAGCATGGGGGCGAACTCCTCGAGTTGTTCACGCACGGCGTCGGCTACCTGGATAGGCGTTTCGCGTCCCACGCGATATACGTCAAGCATGACGGCCCGTTGCCCATTGAAGCGCGCGTACAGGTCGGTATCGGCGAAACTGTCGTCAATGTGCGCAATATCGCGCAGCAACACTTGGCTGCCGTTTTCCGTTGTGATTACCGGCAGTTCCGCGAACTGGCGCCCATATTCGCGGCGTTCCGTGAGACGCACCAGCAGCTCTCCGCCATCGGTTTTCAGGCCGCCGGCGGGCAAGTCCATGGCCGACGCGGCCAGACGCGCGGCGATATCGCCCATGGTGAGGCCGTAGCGGCGGAGTTGGTCCTGGGAGGGTTCAATACTGATTTCAAGGGGCGGCATGCCGCTGAGGTCCACCTGCGTGATATCGGGCGACTGAAGCAGGAAGTCGCGCAGCGATTCGCCCGTTCGGTGCAATGAAGTATCGGGCGCGTCACCGTACAGCACCACGGTCAATACATCACGGCGAAACTGGTTAATGCGCACCTGAGGTTCTTCCGCGTCTTCTGGAAAGGTGATGATGCGGTTCACTTCGCTTTTTATTTCCTGGGCCAGGCGAAACACATTTGCGCCGCTCAGCAGCTCGACCGTTACACTACCCGCCCCTTCTCGCGCTACAGAAGTAATTTCATAGACCCCCTCGAGGTTGCGCACCGCCTCTTCAATGGCCAGTAGAATGCCGTCTTCCACCTCCTCGGGGCTTGCTCCCGGATAAGCCACTGATACCGATACCATATCCAGGGCAACATCCGGAAAGACCTCTTGTTTCATATTGCGCAACGCGATAAAACCGCCGACCAGGCACACCAGCATGATCAGGTTTGCCGCAACGCCGTGACCGGCCATCCAGGCGAGGGGCCCGCGTTCTTCCTGACTATTTGTCGGTGCGCTCATTGACCGCTCCCCTGGCGGGCGGAACCACCGCCTTGACCGCCGCCGCCCGAGCCGCGCGTTTCCTGTTGCATGTCCGCTGTACGCAATGGCATGGCCGGAACGGGCGCGGCCAGATTGCTTGTGACCATCTGTTCACCGTCGTTTAACCCGGATGACACATAAACCACATCGCTGGTCCCCCATACAATATCCACGTTGCGGATATCAAGAGTATTGTCCGGAAGCATTATCCACACATGTTTGTCCTCATGGAAGGCTGTCCGGGGCACTTCGACAACATTGTCAACGTCGTCCCCTTCAATGGCCACGCGGACAAAAGAATCCAGCAACAGCGGCGGGACATCCGCATCCGAAAAGTTCAATGGTTGCTCAACAGCAACAAGAATACGCGCCATGCGGCCCCGGGGCTCGAGGTCCGGCAACAGTTTAATGACGCGTCCGGTACGGTAGACGCCGGCGCCCCAGGCCGTACTGTGGTATATGCGGGCGGGACTGCCTTCCTTCTGCGTTTCGTCAGGCAATGTAATCCACTGCAATTCATCTACGGGAACGGACGTTTCAACCCAGAATTCGTCGGAACCTACCAGCGTGGCAAGGGGCGTACCCGGCGACACATAGGAGCCCAGATCAACGTTCCGTGTAAGCACAAAGGCATTGAAAGGCGCTTTTATGGTAGTGCGTTCCAGGTCGAGTTGCGCTTTTTCGAGTGTTGCCCGTGTTATTTCCACCGCCGCCTCCCTGGCCGCCAACTGTGGTTTGCGCAGGAGGAGTTCGATATCGGTATTCGGGAGCACGTCCTGTAACAGCGTGTATTCATGGTGGGCCACGGACTGCTGTCCCATTTCCAGGCGCACATCAGACTCCGCGCGGGTAAGGTTCCCCTCTTGTTGCCATACTGCCAGTTCGTAGTCTTTCGGGTCTATCTGAACCAGTTTCCGACCTGCTTCGACGCGTCCTCCCGGTAAGAAATCCGGGTCTATTTCAATAATCTGACCACTTACACGCGCGGCAAGCTGCATGTGTGTTGCCGGCGTAACCGTGCCCATGGCGCGCACTTCAATCTGGAGCGTTTGTTTTGTGACGGGCGTTGTTTCAACCAGAACGGCTTCAGGGCCGCGTGGGCGTCGCTCCGTGATGGGTGGAGTGAGCATCCAGTAATAGGAGATGGCTACGCTTGCGCCTATTACGATAAGGGCGATGCACAGCCGAAAGAGGCGGCTCAGCCATCGCCACGCAACAGGCCGTTGTTTGCGTTCATCTGCGTGTGTAGTATCTTGCCGGGGCGTATCCATGCTGTATTAATCCTCCGGGTAGGGCGGTTCTTCTTCCATCCAGCCGCCGCCAAGAGCGACGTATAGCTGGATGCGACGTTCAAGGCTGGCATATTCGGCCTGCAACAATCGGCGTTCAGTTGCCTGTAGCTGTGTTAATGCCGTCAGGACGGGCAGGTAATCAATCACGCCGTTCATGTAACGTTGCCGCGCCTGTTCATAAGTAGCCTGCGCGGTGTCGCGTTCCGTCTCGAGTTTCCCAACGTATTCACGTTGCTTGGATTCGCGCATCATGGCGCTTTCCACTTCCTTGACGCTTTCGAGCACTTTCAAACGGTAAGCTGCAAGGCGCTCGTCAACAACAGCCCGTGTCCGATCCACTTCGGCCTTGCGACGTCCCGCGTCGAATACCGGCCCGGTAACGCCGCCGGCAAGCGTTGCCATCCAGTTGTCGAAAAGCAGTCCCCATTCTTCTGCGCCGTAGCTGGCGGAGGCGGTCAGCCGCAACGACGGCAAACGATCGGCGCGGGCCGCGCTCACGCGCCAGTCCGCTGCCTCAAGTTGCAGTCCGGCGGCGCGGATATCGGGCCGCCGCGCGAGCAGGTCGGCGGGTACGCCCGGCTCAGGTAGCGGGCCGGGATCGGGCAGTTTGTTTGCCGAAATCTCAATGTCATCGCGGGGGGGGCGGCCCAGCAACACCGCCAGTTCATGATGCGCCCCTTCCAGCGCCTCTTCCAGGGCGGGGACAAGGGATTCAGTTTGTGTAATTATCTGGCGCTGTTGGTACACATCAAGGGCTGTGGCCAGACCATTCTGGAACCGTAGCGTGATTAATTCAAGAGACTGTTTGTTCAGTGCGAGCTGTTCGCGCACCAGTTCCAATTCCTGGCGCCGGGCGGCGATGGTCAGCCATTGACGCGCCACCATGCCGGTCAAACTGAGTCTGGCTGCGTACATATCCTCACGGGTTGCCTCCAGATCAAGGAGCGTCGCCTGGCGACGCGCATGTACCCTGCCCCACAAATCCACTTCATAACGGCTTGCAAGCCCGAATCTATAGGAACGGGAAACCGTTGTTATGCGGGATTCAGGAGCGTCTGCAAGCAAAGTCTGCGCCGCCTGTAAACTGGATTGGGCGGCGCGTGTGCTGCCGCCTGTTGTCGTGGCGTCGCCGGACACGCCGCTCAACAATGTGTTTAACGCGCCCAACTGCTGGGTTGCCGTATCCAGCGTGGCGCCACTGGTGTCTCGCGTGGTTCGTCGGCGCGTGGCGGATATATCGCCCGTGACATCCAGTTCAGGCCAGAGCTCGGCGTCTGCCTGACGCGCCAGCGCCTCGGCTTGTGTCAGGCGCGCGGCAATCTGGTGTAATGACAAATTGTCGTCAAGAGCGCGCTCAATCAACGCGTCCAGGTCAGGCGACTGAAAAGCCGTCCACCAGCGGTCGGGCGTGGGCGCCGCATTATCGTACAGCGTAAACGACGCCGGCGCGTTGGCATCCGCTTCCGTACGGGGCGACGGCGCAAATCGTGCGCACGAAAAACAGACAAGCAGACACGCAGCCAGCGGCACACGCGCGTCACACGCCCGATACAAATAATGGCGCAGAAAAATTATATATCGTATACAGGACAAAATAAGGAAGTAGCCACCAAGTTTTGAAAGTAATGGGAAAAAAATAGCTGTTAGTATCTTGTCAGTTGTCTTCGGTCATCAACACAAAGAAGTTATGTATGTTGTTCACGCTTTAGCGTGCTAACTTATTCGAGCGCTTGGTGTTGCTTCGTACGCTAAAACGTGAACACCATACACGGTAAACATTTTTCTGGGTTGCGGCCCGTGCCCACGTTAAATAGATACAGGCTGTAGGTAATTATACAGAACGCCTATGATGGTAGCAATACCTGTGCCAAGGGAATTAATCCTTCAGACTGTCAGGCGCGTTTGCGCGGCTGTTGAGCTTATGGCGGGCGCAAAATTGCAGGCAACGACGCTGTATTAAGACGCAACAACAGAAACATTGGTTTACATAAGGGCAGCAAGTTCTCTGAAAAAAAATCGCGAACTTCAAAATAGTCAAGACAACAGGCGCGCGATGTCGCGCAATTCAGGTGTCAAGTGCGCAATTGTTGCGCAGCATACCAGTCCGCATGAGCAAAAGAGCGCTGTGAGCGCGGGCTACGCGCCGCCGCATTCGGAGAAAAAGTCGTTAGTTTTTTCCTGACTGTACGGGAAACGCTTCGGGCGCCAATGTCTCGATAGCCGGGCGCAGTGGGATAAAGTTCGCGCGTACGGCTTCCTCGAGGCGTTTGGCAAGTACCTTTCTGTCTTCATCACGTAGCGGCGTCTCGCCGAAAGGGATGGTTCCCACGGCGCCAGGGTAACGCAAAAACCGGTACAGATGGGTATAAAACGGTTCAGGCCGCCACCAGCTGCACAGCGCGCCTTCGCTAGGGCCGTTGTCGGGTGTGCGATAGTATATTGTGGCGAAATGTACGGGCATATCAAGATCAATTGGCGGCTGTAACAGGGGCGATTTGAAAGGGTCTATGTCAACGCCGCAGCAGACCCTGCTTTCGGGAAACACGACAATGCCGTCGCCCTCGGAAATCGTTTGCGCAATCAGCCTGTTAACCCGCGCTGTGTCGCGCTTATCCGTTCGGTTGATGAACAGGATATAGAGTGAACGAGCCACAGCGCCGAAAAAAGGCCATTGTTCCACATCGCCGCGAGACACAAAAATACACCCGGTCTGACGCGCCAGTATGAGCATGTCAAGATAGGAAAGATGGTTGCACACCATGTAGAAAGGCGGCATCGGCGGCGCGCCCTTTACCTCGATGCGAAGCCCTGCGACAAAGGCGAAGCAGTATCCCCACGCGCGCAACAGGCGTCTGCGCAATGTACGGTCTGTTTTTCGCGAAACCCGCGCTGTCGGCCATACCAGTAGTCGCAGCCCGATAAAGAAGAGCGATACCACCACCAGTAGTGTGATTCGGACGCTGGCGCGGATGTGGCTCATGCTTTGACTCTCGTTTTTTTGCGCGGCACCGGCTTCAAGGTTAGCGCCACCGGGCAGTGGTCCGAGCCATGTACGTCATCATGTACTTTTATGTCCTGTATGCGGGGCAACAGGTTTTCGTTGACGCAATGGTAATCCAGGCGCCACCCGATATTCTTTTCGCGGGCCCGGGCGCGATAGGACCACCAGGTATAAGCGACCGTGTCCGGATTCAACTGGCGAAAAACGTCAACATAGCCGCGATTCAGAAACGCGCTCATAGCCTCGCGTTCCTCGATGTAATAGCCTGCGTTGTTTTCGTTTGCTTTGGGACGGGCCAAATCTATTTCCCTGTGCGCAATATTGAAGTCGCCACAGATGATAATGTTTTTCCCTTGATGTACAAGCGCATCGAGGGTGTTGCCTATTGCGTGGCAGAAGGCCAACTTATACGGCAGGCGCTTACGCTCGCTCTGGCTGTTTGGCCAGTAGGTGTTTACCAGCGTGAAATCAGGAAAAGTCAATAGTTGCGCCCGGCCTTCGCTGTCAAATTCAGGAACATCAAGGCCGGATGCTGTCGTGGGGGCGATTTTTGTGAACACCGCCGTGCCGCTGTAACCGCGCTTTTCCGCCGGGTTCCAGTAAGCCTGGTAGCCCTCGGGCGCGCGCAGTTCAGG
>SLFT01000158.1 GCA_007124105.1 Candidatus Hydrogenedentota bacterium
CAGACGTAACAAAGAAACCTAAAAATGGAGGATGTTATGCTGCTTTCTTATTTTTTCATCATTTCACTTGTACTGTTTTCAAGCGCCACGGCGCACAGTTTGGCCGCACCACCGCTGCCTGCTTACCAGCTGACCGCCAGACCCTGGACACCGCTGCAAGTAGAACGAGAAGCCTACTTGGACCCAGTCGAGCGCCTGTGTCGCCATATCGGTCAATACCAGGACAGCGACGGCGCAATTATTGACCCCTTTCTTGAAAGAGAACATCAGTATTCCACGCCCTATTTCGCGTTTACCGTGGGGGTGCTGGCGCGGGCGGGCCGGGCGCTGGACCTGGTGCCCAACGGGATAGCTGCCATGGAGCACGCTACCTTGTCCGTGGAACAGGGCAACAACGCTATTCCGGATCAGCACGGCGAGTTTTATTTGGGTTCACTGGCCGAGGCGTTGGGCTTTTACGCGGAACATGTACCCGAGGAGACGCTTGTCCGATGGCGCACACGGCTCGAAGCGCCGCTGCTGCACATCATCGAAGGCGTGGATGTAAAAATTAACAATTGGCGCGCGTACGCCATGCGCGGCGAGTGGTTGCGCGTACAGGCGGGTCTGACGGACGCGGCTGCGGCGCGAAACTTCATCGAAGACGGCTGGCGCAACCGCACCCAGCGCGCGCGCATGGCGCTGGACACGTGGAGCCTGTACCAGGATTGGAGCAGCGCGCCCCAGTCGCACGCGGTGGAGGCGGTGGGTCGGGGCAACCTGCTCGGATTGGTTCATGCGGGGTATGATGGCGCATCCGCCGACGAAATGCGCCTGCACGTGGAGCGCGGTACGGCCACAAGTCTGCTGCTCCAGGACCCCACGGGACAATGCCCGCCCAACGGTCGCACGGACAATCACGTGTTTAATGACGTGTTGTATCAACTGCTGTTCGAGATAATGGCCGAGCGCGAGGCCGCCGCCGGCAATCCGTTGCGGGCGGGCCAATACCGTCGGGCGGCCATGCTGGCTTTCGAGAGCATTCAACGATGGGAACGGGAAGACGCGCCTTTTGCGGGAGCGTATTCGATTACGAAGAACCACTTTCCCATAGACATGCGGGTGGGCTATCAGCCCGCAAGCAACTGGACAAACTATACCGGCGCAACCATGTTCCACCTTGCCGAAGCATGGCTGTTGCGTCAGACGGCTATTGACGAGCGTCCCGCGCCCGCGGAGATAGGCGGATTCGCGGCGGTCATGGACCCCGCTTTCGGCAGCGTGGCGATTAACGCGGGCGGCATGCACGTTTTTCTGAATTTGCGGGGCGACGTAGTACCCAAGTATGCGGAGTTCTGGACGCCCCTGGGCATTGCCCGATTCGCGCGCGCGGGCTGGGACAGCCGTCTCGGTCCGTCCGACGGCGTTTACAGTCGCGAGGCGCGCGGCGGCGTTACTTTCGGGCCCACCTGGCGGCCCGGCCGCCGCTGGACGCGCGTCTCCGAACACGCCGCCAATTTTCGCGGTACGCTTGACATTGTCTTTGTTCACCCGTTGCTGGCGCGTTGCGTCATTGTCTATCATCAGGAAACAGGCGTCAGCGGGCCGGTGTTCTATCAAGAACTGACTATCACGCCCGACGGCGTTTTCTCGCGACTGCGCGCGCCGGGAACAGACCAGTTCGGTCTGACCCTGCCGTTGTTGCGGGATGATGGACGCACGCTGAACATCGCTGTTTCCGACGGTATCGCGTCCACGTCGTATCCCGACGATGTGGGCAACGGCGACGAACAGCATTTCATCGCCCTGGACGCAAATCCCATTATTGAACCGGATGGCGACGCGATTCTGAGCGCCTATGGGTATCTATTGCCCATGCGACAAACGGCTACGGGCGACGTGTTGCACACCTTTGTATATCCACGCAGTCCGGACGAGCCAACGGCGCGGAACGTACGCGACAGTTTTTCGATTACGGATGACGGGTTCACGTCGGTACTGGGCAAGGTTGCGGGAACGTTGTACACAGGCCGCAGTTCCGCCGGCGGACTGGGCGACCGCATTGATATCACGGGCGACGGGCAAGATGATGCCATCTTGTCGCGTCCATGCGGATTCCTGGTACAGCACGAGGCGGGCACTATCATCGCCATCGAAACCGACGCCGAGGTTGATGTCGAGATCAACGGCCGCACCCATCGCCTGACAGCCCATGCGCCGCTCATCCTCGAGTAGCCCGTATGACGCAGTTTATATTCACGTATGTGGTATTCTTGGTAATAAGACGCGCGGTTTCAAACAAATGCGTCACAATAAAATGTTGCAAGGGAATCCTGAATCACTTTACTATGTGAGGAAGCGAAAATGAAAAACAATCCAGTACCCTATCAAAAAATCGTGTTCGTTTGTCTGAACGAACGACCGTCAGGCGTGTGCTGTGCCGGCGGCGGCTCGGAGACCATACATGCCCAGTTGAAAGCCGCCGTAAAAGCGCGTGGCCTGGACGCGCTGGTGCGTGTAAGCCGGGCGGGCTGTCTGAACCAATGCGCACAGGGACCGAACGTTATGGTGTTTCCCGACAATCGTTGGTATTCAAATGTAACCGAGTCGGATGTGCCGGGAATTCTGGATGAACTGGTGAACAATGTTGTTGCGCCTGGATAACGGCGCTTTAACCGGGAGAAAAGCATGACCACAAACACTACCGCCGATGACCTTATCCAAATCACGCAGGAGGGCGGCGTCATGACGGCGACGTTCAACCGTCCCGAAAAGAAAAATGCCCTTACCCACACCATGTACGAGGCGATGATTGACGCGTTGGAACAGGCCGAAGCAGAACCCGGGGTGCGTGTCCTCTGTTTTCGCGGCGCGGGCGGTTGTTTTACCAGCGGCAACGATCTGAAGGATTTCCTGGGGAATCCGCCCTCGGACCCTAAAAACAGCCCTGTGATGCGTTTTCTGCACGCGCTCATTGATATGAAGAAGCCACTGGCGGCGGCCGTGCAAGGCCCGGCCATTGGCATCGGCGCCACCATGCTGCTGCACTGCGACCTTGTCATTGCCGCGCCGGACGCCGTCTTCCAGATGCCTTTTACCAAGCTGGCCTTGTGTCCGGAGGCGGGCTCGAGCTATCTGCTGCCGCGCGTGGTTGGGACGACCCGGGCGCTGTCGCTGTTGCTGTCAAGCCAGTCGCTGGATGCGGCTACAGCGGCGCAGTGGGGACTTGTCACGGAAGTGGCGTCCACCGACCAGTTTGACGCCGTGGTAACGGAGCGACTGAACGCGCTTGCGGCGTTGCCGCCTGAAGCGGTGCGCACGGCAAAAGCGCTGGTGCGCGACCCGGAACGCGACGCCGCCCACGAAGCGGTGAACCGCGAAGCGGCGCAGTTCCTGCAACGATTAATGTCCGCGGAAGCGGCCGAAGCCATGCAGGCGTTTCTCGAACGACGCCAACCCGATTTCAGCCGCTTTGAGTAATGACTGCCGTGAGAGAATGTTTGGACGAATCCGCGGGCGGCGCCCGCATTGAAAAGGAACACCATGCCGGATACGTTAAATACCCAACTGGCCGTTATTGGGGCGGGGCCCGGCGGCTATGCCGCCGCCTTCCATGCCGCCGATTTAGGGCTGGATGTGACCTTGCTCGATGTAGCGCCCAATCCGGGCGGCACATGCCTCTATCGCGGCTGCATCCCCTCGAAAGCGTTGCTGCACGTGGCCAAATTGATAAACGATGCGCGCGAGGCCGAGGAATGGGGGCTGAAATTTCAGCCGCCCGAGATGGATTTTGGCCGGATGAGCAAACATACGCAACAGGTGATAGCGGACATGACCGGTGGTCTGGGTCAATTGTGTTCGGCGCGGAAGGTGCGCTATATCCAAGCGCGCGCGACCTTCATTGATACGCATACGCTGGCTGTCTTTCACGAGGACGGTTCGGAAGACATCCTGAAGACCGACTACGTGATTATCGCCACGGGGTCGCGTCCTGCCTTGTTTGGCCCCCCTATTCAATCACCGCGTCTGATGAATTCCACGAACGCCCTGCTCCTCGAAGATGTGCCCGACACACTGCTGGTTATCGGCGGTGGGTATATTGGACTCGAACTGGGGTCGGTGTACGCGGCGCTGGGCGCAAAGACGACGGTGGTGGAAATGTCGGACGGCCTGTTGCCCGGCGCCGATCGTGAACTGGTAAAACCGTTGGCGAAACGGCTGGGCGGCATGATGCAGGAGATGCTGTTGAATACGAAGGTCGCCGATATGCAGGCCACGGATAAGAGCGTACAAGTGACCCTTGAAGGGCCTGATATTGAAAACCCGAAGCGTTCCTTCGACAAAGTATTGATCAGCGTAGGCCGCAAGCCAAATTCCAAGGGGCTCAACCTGAAGGATACGCGCATCGTCACTGACAAGCGGGGATTTATTGAAGTGGATGTACAACGGCGCACCGCCGAACCGCATATTTTCGCCGTTGGCGATGTGGCGGGAGAGCCCATGCTTGCGCACAAGGCGTCCGCAGAGGGGCGCGTCGCGGCTGAGGTAATTGCGGGCCGGAAAAGCGCCTTCGAGCCACAGGCCATTCCCGCAGTGGTGTTCACCGACCCTGAAATCGCGTGGTGCGGCATCACGGAACGCCAGGCGAAAGAAAAAGACATTGCCGTGACGGTGGCGCGCTTCCCGTGGGCCGCATCGGGAAGGGCCGGAATTCTGAATCGCTCCGACGGTCTGACCAAGGTGGTGTGCGACCCGGAAAGCGGCAGGATATTGGGCGTGGGCATTGTCGGCCCCAGCGCGGGTGAAATGATCGCCGAAGGCGTACTCGCCATTGAAATGGGCGCTGTCGCCGCCGACCTGGATATGACCATCCATCCCCATCCTACGCTCAGCGAGACGATGATGGAATCCGCCGCCGGTATATTCGGGCAGAGCACCCATATCTACCGTCCGGCAAAAAAGGACGCTTGACCGCGTGAAGACAAAAGAACACGGAGGCAACGTTGCGAACGATGGTCTTATGCCGCGTACTCTGCCGATGTTTGCAAACACAACAGCAATCCCGCGATCTATATGCGCTATGATCGCTTTACTTTATGTCCGCGTGATAGTCTTGCAGTGATTTCACATCGGCGGCGCCCTGAATCTTGTCCGCAATGCCTCGTGCAGCGGCAAAGGCCGCGGCAGTAGTGGTGATATAGGGAACCTTGTAGTTGATGGCCGCCTTGCGTATGTAGGAATCGTCGTCCTGGCTGCGCTTGCCGCCCGGTGTGTTGATAATCAGATGAATATCGCCGTTTTTGAGGCTGTCCACCAGATGCGGGCGTCCTTCGCGCATTTTCAGCGCCAGTTCGCACACGATGCCGTTTTCCTTCAGAAATTCCTGCGTTCCCCGGGTGGCGTGAATCGTAAATCCCAGTTCCGACAATTGCCGGGTGGTTTCCAGTACGCCAGGCTTGTCGGCGTCGGCCACTGTAATAAGAACGGCGCCCGCGGTGGGCAACGGCGTCTGGGTCGCTTCCTGCGCCTTGTAATAGGCCATGCCGAAGGCGTCGGCCATGCCGAGCACCTCGCCCGTCGAGCGCATCTCGGGGCCGAGCAATGGGTCCACCTCGGGGAACATGTTAAAGGGAAGCACCGCCTCTTTCACGCCGTAATGGGGAATCACCTGGTGCTCCAGGTTCATATCCGCCAGTTTCTTGCCCAGCATAACTTCCGTTGCGAGCGCGGCCATGGGAATGTTGCAGACCTTTGACACAATGGGCACCGTGCGCGAAGCGCGTGGATTCGCCTCGAGGATATACACGGTATCGTCGGCAATAGCGTACTGTATATTCATCAGGCCGCACACCTTTAGTTCGACGGCAATGCGGCGCGTGTATTCGTTAATGGTCTCGATATGCAACGGCGACACGCTGATGGGCGGGATCACGCAGGCCGAGTCGCCTGAATGTACACCGGCAAGCTCGATATGCTCCATAACAGCGGGCACAAACGCATCCACACCGTCGGCGATAGCGTCTGCCTCGACCTCGATAGCGTTCTCCAGGTACTTGTCTATCAGGATGGGGCGCTCCGGCGTCACTTCAACCGCCGCTGCCATATACTCGCGCAGCGTGTCGTCATCGTACACGATCTCCATGCCCCGGCCGCCAAGCACGTAAGACGGGCGCACAATAACCGGATAGCCGATGCGCGCGGCAATGGCGAGCGCTTCATCAAGGGTAACCGCCATGCCCGCGTCCGGCTGTGGAATGCCAAGTTTGTCCATCACGCCCCGGAATCGGTCGCGATCCTCGGCCAGATCAATGGTTTCCACAGTAGTGCCGAGGATGGGTACGCCCGCATCGGCCAGTTCCCCGGCAATGTTCAACGGGGTCTGGCCGCCGAACTGGACAATAACGCCCAGGGGCTTCTCTTTCTCGTAAATACTGAGCACGTCCTCGACCGTGAGCGGTTCAAAATACAAGCGGCTCGATGTGTCATAGTCAGTGGATACCGTTTCCGGATTGCAGTTGACCATGATGGCGTCATAACCGTTGTCCCGCAGAGAGAACGCGGCGTGGACACAGCAGTAATCGAATTCGATGCCCTGGCCGATTCGGTTGGGCCCACCGCCGAGAACCAGTACCTTCTTCCCTTCCTGGGGCGGAACCTTGTCCGGCGCGTTATAGGTTGAATAGTAATAGGCGGCGTTTTCGACGCCGCTTACCGGCACCGGCTCCCACGCCTCGAGCACGCCCAGCTTCACACGGTGTTCACGGATGTGTTGCTCGGGCAACCCCAACAGTTTTGAGAGATACTGATCAGCGAAGCCGTCGTGCTTCGCCTGGATGAACAATTCATCGGGGGGCAGCGCGCCCTTGTGCTGTAACAGCGCTTCTTCAAGGTCCACCAGTTCCTTCATCTGCTGCAGAAACCAACGATGGATATTGGTGCGTTCGTGTAGTTCCTCCACCGAGGCGCCCTTACGCAGCGCCTCGTAAATCTGGAACTGGCGTTCACTGGTGGGCGTGTTCACCATCGCCAGCAAGTCGTCCAGCGGCAGCGTATTGAAGTCTTTCGCGAAGCCCAGGCCATGGCGGCCGCTTTCCAGCGAGCGGATGGCCTTGTGAAACGCCTCCTTGTACGTTTTGCCAATACTCATGACCTCGCCCACCGCGCGCATTTGTGTGCCCAATTTGTCCTCGATGCCCCTGAATTTCTCGAAGGCCCAGCGCGCAAATTTCACCACCACGTAATCGCCCGAAGGCGTATACTTGTCAAGCGTGCCATCGCGCCAGTACGGGATTTCGTCCAGCGTAAGCCCGGCGGCGAGCATGGCCGAGACCATGGCGATGGGGAAGCCCGTCGCCTTGGAAGCGAGCGCGCTCGATCGCGACGTACGCGGATTGATCTCAATCACCGTAATACGATCACTTTCTGGATCGTGAGCGAACTGGACGTTCGTGCCGCCGATAACCTCAATGGCTTCAACAATGGCATAGGCGTGTTGCTGTAACCGCTTCTGCAAACTTTCCGGCACGGTCATCATAGGCGCGGTGCAGAATGAATCGCCCGTGTGTACACCCATGGGATCAACATTTTCGATGAAACACACCGTAATCATTTGGTTCTTTGCGTCGCGCACCACCTCCAACTCGAGTTCTTCCCAGCCCAATACGGATTCTTCGATTAACACCTGGCCGACCATGCTCAAGGCAATGCCCCGGGCCGCCACCGTTTGCAGTTCCTGCTGGTTGTACACCAGCCCGCCGCCCGTGCCGCCCATGGTATAGGCCGGACGCACCACCACGGGATACCCCAGCCGGCCCGCAATCGCCTCGGCCTGTTCCACGCTGTAGGCCAGTTCGCTGCGCGGCATTTCGATGCCCAACTGGTCCATGGCCTCCTTGAAAGCGCGGCGGTCCTCGCCCCGCTCGATGGCGTCCAGTTTCACGCCGATAACCTGTACGTTGTATTTTTCCAGAACGCCCGCCTTCTCCAGCTGCGAGGAGAGGTTCAAACCTGTTTGTCCGCCCAGGTTTGGCAATAACGCGTCGGGACGCTCCTTCTCAATGATCTTCTCGAGTGTCTCCACGTTCAGCGGTTCCACATACGTAGCGTCGGCCATGCCCGGATCGGTCATGATGGTAGCGGGATTCGAATTGACCAGAACCGTCTCATAGCCCAGCGCGCGCAACGCCTTGCAGGCCTGAGTGCCCGAATAGTCGAATTCGCAGGCCTGACCGATAATGATCGGGCCTGAGCCAATTATCATTACCTTGTGAATATCGTCTCGGCGTGGCATAGGTCTATTCCTTTCGTGGGTAAAGCTGGTGGGGCGGCGCGGGGACAATCCGGCCAGTTGACTAACAAAGCGCATCCCTGCGCCGCGCACATTAAACGGGAATCCGGGGGTGGATTTCAAGTTGAG
>SLFT01000119.1 GCA_007124105.1 Candidatus Hydrogenedentota bacterium
AAGGCTGGATCATGGAAGGTCCGGGAGAGACCAGCTTCGATGATGGATGGATGAATATGGCCTCCAGTAATCCGGACAGCATAATCAAGGACGGCCATATCGTCTTTTGGTGTCCCCGTGATTTCCCCGACGCGTTCGTGGCGGAATGGGAGATGCGGATTACCTCGCCGGCCGGCCTTTGCATCGTCTTCTTTGCGGCGCGTGGGCTAAACGGAGAAGATATCTTCGACCCAAACCTGCCAAAGCGTACCGGCATCTTCAAGCAGTACCATTCGGGCGCTATTTCCTGTTACCACATCTCTTACTATGCCAGCACACCATCCAGCCCCGGCCGCATCACGTCCAACCTGCGCAAGAACAACGGATTTCATCTTGTCTCGAACGGCCCCCCGGGAATTGAGCCCGGATCGGACGCTGTACATGCCGTGCGTTTGATCAAAGACGGTGCGCACATCCAACTGCTGGTGGACGGCAAGGTCATCATAGACTGGACGGACGACGGGCAACGCTGCGGCCCCGTGCTCGGAGGCGGCAAGATCGGTCTGCGGCAAATGCAGTGGACCAGCGCGCGCTATCGAAATCTGCGCGTACATGAATTGAAGAGGGAATAATTCATCTCTGGAGATCAATCCCGCATGCAACAAACCATTGGTTTTCAGACCACCGGACTTTCATTCTGACTCCTGACTCCGAATTTCGTTTGCATTCTCATTTCGCATTTTTCTACAATGCGTGTGTAAAGTTTGCTGTACAGGGCTTTTTGGTGGTTGATTACCGTAAACGCAACAGACTGGAGGATGAAGTCATGGCAGAGAGAATCTCACGATAACCAGACGAACTGGCACAGCAATGCGAACGCGCCTATCAGGGTATCGTGACGGTGCCCAACTGGCCGGCTCGGCCCCAAACTCGATGACGTTACTCACGCATTCCCAGAATCTCAACACGCAACTGGCCGCGATCAACACGCTCGACGCCCAATTGCGCACCGCGCGCCAGCCCATTAAGGCCCTCATCGAGACCGCCCGCGAGGACATGACCAAAGTGGACCAGGCCACCGACCTGATCTACGGCCCCGATGGCGCGCAGAAGATCAACTTAATTCTGCCCCGTTCTGATAGTTTCTGGTTGAAAACCTATGCTTGCGAACGTCGCGCGTGCTATAATCAGGTGGTCAAAGATGGGATTAAAAGATGATAGATAGAACACTGAGAAGGCCAATGCGGGTCTATGCGGACACGTCGGTGTTCGGCGGTGCCCGGGATCGGGAATTCCGGGAAAGTTCGGAACCATTCTTTGCGCGGGTCCGGTCGGGCGAAGTGATGCTTGTGGTTTCATCGGTTGTGCTCGGTGAACTGGCAGGCGCGCCGAAAGGTGTGCAAGATTTCTTCGAGGAGTTGTCGCCACATATCGAACGTGTTGAGATCGAGGATGACGCATACACGTTGCAGGATGCGTATCTTCGGGCGCAGATCGTAGGTCCCAAGTGGGAAGTGGATGCGCTGCACGTGGCTGTGGCCACGGTGAGCGGCTGCCGGGCTATCGTAAGTTGGAGTTTCAAACATATCGTCAATTATAAGCGTATTCCTTTGTATAATGGCGTGAACCAGAGCGAGGGCTACGGCCCGATAGCGATTCATACGCCACCGGAGGTTGTTTGCTATGAAGAAGAATAAAGATTTTGATTGTGTGGAGATGCAGGATCGTGAAGCATTGCGTATCCACGAAGAATTGAAGGGGAAGACGCGAGAAGAAAAACTGGCCTATTGGCGGAAGATCGGCGAGGAAGCCAGTCAGAAGTATCCCCGACTGCGAGTATTGGAATCTGCACATAGGGAGTCGGTGGGACGCCTTACTTAATTCTGCCCCGTTCTGATAGCTTCTGGTGGAAAGCCTATGCTCGCGAATGTCGTGCGTGCTATAATCAGGTGGTCAAACGTTGTTGCGAAGGATGCTTTTTGTTTCAAGAGCAGGAAAAAGCATTATGGCAAGCACGATGCAAAAAGAAGAAGCGCATCGGTTGGTGGACGGTATGCCGGATAATGCCACGTGGAACGATTTGATTTACGAAATCCATGTGCGTGC
The DNA here is from genome assembly GCA_007124105.1 of Candidatus Hydrogenedentota bacterium. GTDB lineage: Bacteria > Hydrogenedentota > Hydrogenedentia > Hydrogenedentales > CAITNO01 > SLFT01. The sequence continues at coordinate 2,086 of SLFT01000119.1, forward strand.
AGCGATCGAAAGCGGATTGGCGGACGTTTACGAAGGAAGAACCGTTGACATGGTCGAGGTGTTAGCCGAACACGGCTTTTCCGAATGAATGTCCGTTGGCAGGCTTGAGGAGTAGATTATGCCGTTGTTGTTCGAGTGGGACCAGAGAAAGGCCGGGAGTAATCTCGCCAAGCACGGAGTCTACTTTGATGAGGCGGCTACGGTTTGGCGACACGCTTTCGATTACCATCCCTGATCCCTTGCACTCGGAAGATGAGCACCGGTACGTCTTGATTGGGCATTCCCACCGGAGTAGACTATTGGTCGTGGTTCACACGGATCGTGGCGACCGGACTCGCATCATCAGTGCAAGGCCGGCAACACGGAAAGAGAGATTGTGCTATGAAAAAAATGAAGAATGATCCAGACCTGCTTGATGAGTATGACTTCAGCGGAGGCGTGCGTGGCAAATACGCCCAACGGTACGCTGAAGGGACCAATGTGGTAGTGATTGATCCCGACGTCGCCGAATATTTCCCCGACCATGATACCGTGAACGAGTCCCTGCGGGGCCTGATCGCAATCATAAAGAAAAGCGGCAAAGCCATGTAGGGAGCGATTGTATCGCATCGCAATGTGACGGCGTCTAACGAAATGGCGCGATGAATCGCACCCCTACGATGAAGGCTTTCGTCTATGCCGCACTTCCGCGTCTATGGGCAACATGTACGTCATCTACATGGCAGACAATGGCGCCGTTCCGTTCGTCCCGCCGGACAAGAAGAAACACCTGGCCAACCCGCAATCCATTGGCGACATCAGCCGGAACTATCCGTTGCGCAGCGGTAAATGGACCCTCTCTGAGGGTGGAATTCGCTTACCCTTCATCATTCGGGGGCCAGGCGCAAAAAAAGGCGCGTTCTGCGGTGTGCCCGTGGTTGGCTATGACATCCTGCCAACGGTGGCCGATCTCGCCGGCTTCAAATCTGCCCTGCCCGGGGACCTCGACGGCGGCACGCTGCGCGGCCTGCTCCACGGCGGCGAAGGCGGGTGTGTCAAGCGCCCCTTTGACGGCCTTGTCTTTGACCGATCGGTCTCCGGATATCCGCACACAGCCATCCGCGTCGGCGATTATAAACTGGTGAAGTTCTGGAAACCCGAGGCCATGAAACTGTTCAACATCAGAAAGGACATCGGCGAGACCAACGATCTTGCAGGCAGCATGCCGGAAAAGGCGCAGGAACTGGACGACGAACTCATGCGCTACCTGCGCGCAGTGAATGCGGAGATATAAGCCTCCGCAAGCAAAGCGGCCTTAGTGCCGTTGAAATGAAGCAGTGTCCAGTTTATGGATGCTCTTCATAATTTAAGTCATAGCGAGTAAACAACCGTGGAACCGTGGCGTGATACTTTTCAAAACACAGGATTATTTCATAGAGTTGCGTGCAACCCAGGGCCAGTCCGGGCCATCGAGCGCAGCTCTGTAACTGGCGACCCAACAGGTATTTCCGTCGATCGCCACAATCCCGGCAAGGCTGTTGCCCCCAACCTGACCACCGCCTTTGGAAAACCCGCAGTCCACGCTATATACTTACAACGTCACCCGGGCATCCCGCCGGACAGCAGTTAATGCAAGAAAGCATCTAGTACAACGGTTCCTGTTGTCCAAGTTTGGGGCCGCCTCATGATAGGGGAAATGTCGGTATACAAAAGTGTTTTTTGCCAGATTAAGGAGACAACATCGTGCTTAATGCAGTTAATCACAAACAAGTGTGGGGCATTGGAATGGTTATGGCCACGCTTTTCTTGGCCCATTCAATTTCATTTGCCTCTTCGCCAAATTCGGCGTTGGTGCAGAAAAATGATGAGGCGCTGCAAGGTGATTTGGATAACCAAATGATGGATGCGTCCAACCGATGGCATGGCGGGATTGGGGACTATATGAACATGTATCATGCGCGTGAAACGGCCCTCATGCTGCAACGGAGCGCCGCGGCGTATTATTCACCGGAATCCAAGTTTTATAAAAGCGCTGCGTTATTGGAACGAATGCGGTTGGCGGCGGAGTTTCTGGAACGCACGCAAACCGCTGACGGGAATGTTGATCTGCTGGTCACCAATTTCAATTCACCGCCGGATACAGGATTTGTGGTGCATTATGTGGTTACCGTCGCCAAACTGGCGCAAATGCATGATGATGAGGCTGTCGCGAATATCGTGAAGCCTTTTCTGGTGAAAGCGGGCGCCGGCATGGCGAAAGGCGGTGTACATACACCGAATCATCGCTGGGTGGTCAGCGCGGCATTGGCGCAGATACATGATGTGTTCCCGAACTCTGCCTATGTAGAACGTATCGATCAATGGCTGGCGGAAGGTGTTGACATTGATGAGGAAGGGCAATACTCGGAACGCAGCACCGGCGTATACAATGCGGTGTGCGATTATGCGTTTATTACGATGGCGCACAAGCTAAAGCGCCCGGAACTGCTGGAGCCGGTGCGCAAGAACTTGGATGCCATGTCCTATTTGCTGCATCCGAACGGGGAAGTGGTGACGGTTTTTTCCAAACGGCAGGACCATAATACACGGCGCACGATGAGTGGATACTGGTTTTCGCTGCGCTATATGGCCATCCATGATCAAAACGGGGTGTATGCATCTATGTTAAAACCGCTGGAGCCGAGCAGCATGAATCTGGCGGAATTGATGGAATATCCGGAATTGAACAAGCCGCTGCCTGATCTGAAACCGATTCCGGACGATTATCATCATGAGTATCCGCGCTCAGGGATTATCCGTATTCGGCGCGGCAAGAAAAGCAGCAATATTCTGGGGAACGGTTCCAGTGTTTGGCTGGAGATGCGCAGCGGTGACGCGGTGATTAATGGCGTCCGTTTTGCCAGCGCGTTTTTTGGCAAAGGCCAGTTTGCGCCGACAGGTTGGGAAAAACGGAATGGCGCATACTATTTCACCCAGAAATTACACGGACCATATTGGCAACCCATCACCGATTCGGAACGCTTGCCCATATTGCAGGATGATATGCGTCGTATAAAAATGTCGCGGCGTGTTTCTGAAGTATGCAAATTGGTGTATGAAGGACGTGTTCGTGAAACGGCCGATGGATTTGAGATCGATATAGAAGCAAAAGGAACCGATAATGTGCCTTGGGCATTGGAGATAAACTTCAGGCCGGGCGGAAAACTGGAAGGGGTGGAGCCGGTATCGCATACTGAAGATGCCTATGTGTTGAAAGGCGATGTTGCAACGTATACCGTTGGCGACAGTAGTATTGAATTTGGCCCGGGCGCAGTGGAACATACCTACGTGGAACTGCGTGGCGCAGAAGAAAAACTGTCTGGCCCGAGTGTGTATTTAACCGGCTATACGCCCTGCAAGCAAACGTTAACGTTTACATTTAAATAGAGACTGCGTTCCCAAGTAGCATTTAGTTGCGTGAGGAGATACGATGAAAACAATACCACGAAGAACATTTCTGAAGGGCGCGGGCTGCGCATCCGCAGGGCTCCTTTTTGCTGCATCCGGTCACGGCTCACCGCGACCTGCCAAGCGTCCAAACATTATTCTTATCATGACCGACGACCAGGGCTGGGGTCAGACTGGGTATTACAACCATCCCATACTGAAGACCCCAAATCTGGATGCCATGGCAGCCAATGGCCTGCGTTTTGACCGGTTCTATGCGGGCGCGCCGGTGTGTTCCCCCACGCGGGCGACGGTGCTTACCGGCCGCAGCAACGACCGGTGCGGCGTCCAGGCCCACGGCTATGCGCTGCGCTTACAGGAAAAGACCTTGCCCGCTGCCTTGAAGGATGCCGGCTATGCCACCGGCCACTTTGGCAAGTGGCACTTGAATGGACTAAAGGGGCCGGGTATACCCATACTGGCGGAAGATGATCATAACCCCGGCGCATTCGGTTTTGACGACTGGGTGAGCGTCACCAACTTCTTCGACCGGAATCCGCTCATGAGCCGCAACGGCGTTTTTGAACAGTTCGAAGGGGATTCTTCGTCTGTCATTGTCAACGAAGCGTTGAAGTTCATCGAATCCACCAAAGAGGCTGGCAAACCTTTCTTCACGGTCATCTGGGATGGTTCGCCTCACAGCCCCTGGGATGCGAGCGAAGAAGACCGCGAAGCCTTTCAGTCCCTTGACCGGAACAGCCAGCACCATTACGGCGAGCTGGTCGCCTTTGACAGAAGCGTGGGTAGACTGCGCAACGGACTGCGCGACCTGGGCGTTGCCGACAACACGCTGGTCTGGTATTGCAGCGACAACGGCGGGCTTTCCAAGATAACGCCGGAAACCACCGGCGGCCTGCGCGGCAACAAAGGGTCTTTGTGGGAAGGCGGACTGCGTGTGCCCTGCATCATCGAGTGGCCTGCCGTCCTCAAACCGCGCATCACCAACTATCCCGCCGCCACCATGGATATTTTCCCGACCCTTGCCGAACTTCTGGATTTGCCTGAAGCGGCGTTGCTGCAACCCACCGACGGCAGCAGTTTGAAACCCCTGTTGGAGCGTGACCTGAATTCTCGCGAGAAACCCATTCCTTTTCGTTACAGGGAGAACGGGGCGCTGATAGACAATGACTATAAGATCGTGACAACGAACATGGAAAAAGGCGCGTTCGAACTATACAACCTGAAAGACGACCCCAAGGAAACCACGGACATCTCCCCGACTGAACCGGAAGTGTTCAACCGGATGAAGTCCCTGTTTCTGGAATGGAACGACAGCGTCGAGGCCAGCGTTGCAGGCAAAGATTATCCCGAGGGCAGGGTGCGCGACGGGGAACCCGAGTCCCGCTCCTGGAGAGACGACGAGCGTTACATGAAAGCCCTGGATGCGTGGAAGAAAGAAAAGAACAGGCCATAGACTGGACAGAACATGCAGCTGCTACGAACCCCAGAAGACCGTTTTCTGAACCTGCCCGGATTTCCATTTGCGCCATACTACCTGGAAGCGTTGCCGGAATACGAGAGGATCCGCGTTCACTATGTGGATGAAGGGCCTGCAGCTGCTGATGTGGTCTGGTTGTGTCTTCACGGTCAGCCGACCTGGAGTTATCTGTATCGGATAATGATTCCGGTCTTTACCGCTGCGGGGTAATTCCGGGGACACCATCGCGGGTTCAAACTCGAAACGCAACCCGCGCGGGGACGTCTGGGTAGATGCGGATTGTGGCGACGGTGGACGCGTTGTTGTCGGGCAAACAGATAGACATGCCGCCGCAGCGTCAGGCGGGCGCGACGTTCAAGACATCGGCGAAGGCCGGCGCGAAGGGTGCGCAACAGGATACGTTGCCGCTATAACTGGGGCGATGTATACGCTGCAGAGATGAAATGGAATTTCAAGAGAGGTTGCGTTCCCAAATGTGAATTTGGGAACGAGGGGAATTGGTTTTGCGCATGCCCCCAGCAGACCGGACACCCCTCAGTTTCGCCCGATGTTTCAACGGTTTTAGAATGGTGGGCGATACTGGAATCGAACCAGTGACCTCCACGATGTCAACGTGGCACTCTAACCAACTGAGCTAATCGCCCACAACGGCGATATCATAGCAAAGTTTTCCGTATGCAGTCAAAAACAGCGTCTCTGAAACCACCGTTTCGCGTGAATGGTCAACGTTTATATTGTCTGGAATGCATTGATTGCGTATACTATAGGGCAGCAATAGATACTGGGTGCGTTGCGCGCCCGGTATCCCAACCCCAACAAGGAGTACACTACAAATGTCCACTACCTATGCCTCCCCAGGACGCATTTCTTTGCTGATTGTCGCGTTACTTGTTGTCGCCTGTACAGCAACGGCGGATACGCCGACCTATGCCGAGCGGCTTGGCTGGCCCGCCGATGCGCGCGTCGTTATTTTCCATAACGACGACGCCGGCATGTGCCATGAAGCGAATATCGCCAGTATACAGGGCGTTGAAGAGGGCTTGATCACCTCGTGGAGCGTGATGATGCCCTGCTCCTGGGTGCCGGAGATTAACGAATATTTGAAAGCGAATCCGGAGGTGTGCTCGGGGCTGCACCTGACCCTGACCTGTGAATGGGACAAATACCGGTGGCGTCCCGTGGCCGGCCCGGAACAGGTGCCGGGGCTGCTTGACGAAGACGGGTACATGTGGGGCAGCGTGCGTCAGGTGGCGGAGAACGCCACGCCGGACGAGTTCGAGACGGAAATCCGCGCACAGATAGCGCTGGCCGAGCGGATGGGCATGCCTGTCTCGCACCTGGACACGCACATGGGTACGGTCTTTGCCACCGAAGAATTCATTCAACGCTATATCACCGT
>SLFT01000004.1 GCA_007124105.1 Candidatus Hydrogenedentota bacterium
AACCTACGTCGCGACCAGTGGTCATCAACACGCGCGGGCGTGGTTTGTCACGCTGTTCGCGCGTAATGCGGGCCACGGTTTCGTCGAGTGTTTCTGTGAGTGCGGCGGCCTGTTCGTGGGCGCCGCACAACTCAGCGACATGCTGATAACTGTCGCGAATATCGGCAAGGGAATCCTGAGAGATTGCATGAACCACAACGCCCAACCGTTGCAGGTCGGCCGCAAGTTCCTTTTGATAGGGTGTCGCCAGGGCCATACCCGGGCGCAATGCGACTACTGCCTCGTAGTTAGGATCAAGGAATCCCCCGATATTGGGGCGCTCGGTCGCCTCTGGCGGATACAAACAGTAGCGGGTAACGCCGACAACATGCTCGCCAAGTCCCAGGGCGAACATGGTTTCGGTAAGTCCGGGAGACAAACAAACAACGCGCGTACAATCGCCCACTGGCGGCGCCGACGCCTCTGGATGCGGCTCTTCCAGCCAGCCTCTAATGACAAAGGATGCGGCGAATGCCGCTGCTATAATACTAATGGCAATGACTATGCGCATGTAACATATTCTTGACTTGTGGGAAATGGCGGTATCGCCGCTGCAAGGGAGTATCACGACGTTATATTTGCATCGTATTATGCATGAAGCTTGCCGCTGATTTCATCACGCTATGGCACAAGACCGTATTGACCGTATTGACGGAATTGACGGATGCCACATCTACATTGACGCGCATCTCTTGATTTCCATGGCTTTTAGTCCAACGAACAACAACGCATTGTGATTCGTCAAGTTTCATGGTTGACGCAGCGATCGTTTGCTTATCTGATATTCAAGCGCAAATGGGTTGCGTTGTGTTCTGGATTTGTACCCGCCTGATTCTCTATCATGTCCGTACTGTCTTTTTGATTGGCCCCCGTACCGCGAAAACAACCGCCGCATTTATGGTATGCGCATCATCACGGATGCTGTGATTGGTTGCGTTGTGTACGGGCGTTTCTTGGGATGCGGAATTGTCAATGACGAAACTCCTGTGAGAGGAAACATTTATTATGGGTGGTTTTTTTGCCGTTGCGTCAAAGGAAGATTGTGTTCACGACCTGTTTTACGGCACCGACTATCACTCGCATCTGGGCACATGTCGCGGCGGTCTTGCCGTGATGGGCGCGCGCGAATTCCACCGTCATATCCACGACATTACGACCGCACAGTTCCGTTCGAAATTCGAGCAGGATATAAAGACCATGGAAGGGTACACGGGCATCGGCGTAATCAGCGACTATGAATCGCAGCCGCTGATTATCGGGTCGCATCTTGGTAATTACGCCATTGTCACGGTCGGCGCCATTGCCAATCTGGAACAGCTTGCCCGGGATGCATTCCACAAGCGCATTACCCATTTTTCCGAGATGAGCAGCATCGGCATTAACCCCACGGAACTGGTGGCTACGCTTATCAACGAAGGCGCTACATTCACCGAGGGCATTTGTATCGCCCAGGAACGGATTGAAGGCTCCTGCTCGATTCTGTTGCTTACCCAGGAGGGCATATATGCCGCGCGGGACGTGCAGGGACGTACGCCCGTGATCATTGGCAAAAAAACGGGCGCGTACGCGGCCACCTTCGAGACGTCCGCCTTTCCCAATCTGTATTATGAAGTAGAGCGATACCTTGGCCCTGGCGAGATCGTACTGATGACGCCGGAAGGAATAGAACAGCAACGTGCGCCAGGGCGGTACAAGCAGGTGTGCGCGTTTCTCTGGGTCTATTACGGCTTTCCCGGCTCGAGTTACGAGGGCATTAACGTGGAGGAAACCCGATATCGGTGTGGCGCGGCCATTGCCGCGCGCGATGATGTGGAGGTGGATTTGGTGGCGGGCATCCCCGATTCCGGCACCGCTCACGCCATCGGCTACGCCAACTACGCGCACGCAACCTACGGACGGCCTTTTGCCAAGTATACGCCTACCTGGCCGCGCAGTTTCATGCCCCAGGACCAATCGGTTCGCAATCTGGTGGCCCACATGAAACTTATTCCCGTGCCCGAACTGGTCATGAACAAACGACTGCTCTTTTGCGACGATTCGATTGTGCGCGGTACGCAGCTGGCCGATACGCTGCAACGCTTGTACGACGCCGGCGCGCGCGAAATCCACATGCGCCCGGCCTGTCCGCCGCTGATATACGGATGCAAGTACCTGAATTTCTCGCGATCGAAATCCGAAAACGACCTTGCGGGACGGCGTTCGCTGCGCGAACTCGAGGGCGGCAGGGACAATGCGCTCGAAGAATACGCCGACCCCGCTTCCGACAGGTACGCCGCCATGGTTGACCGTATTCGACAACGGTTATCGCTGACCTCTCTCACGTATCAGCGTCTTGATGATCTTGTGACGGCCATCGGACTGCCCAAGGAAGATTTGTGTACCTATTGTTGGGATGGTTGTGAAGGGTGTTATGGCAAACAGATGACCCTGCAGGAAGCGGAAGACCCCGAGGATGAAGAAGAAAAGGCGTCCGCTGCGCTGAAAATGTAAGCATGAGGGATTCACGTTTCCCGTCATATAACCGTTAATTTAGACGCAGTTTCCAGCCCGCAGTTCTCACCAGTTTTCTGTTGCGCCTGTAAATTGCATCCGCTTTTGATTTCTGTGGGGACGGCAACGTTTCATAGCCAATTTTCCCACATAGAAAATGGGGCCCCGCACTACATTGCGCGAGACCCCAAGGGCATTCGTTAACTCTTATTTGTGTTGTCGCGACGGATTACATGCCGTCAGGATGGACGTCAATAATGAACCAGCCGTCGGCCTCCTTCTTCAACACAAGTTCAACACTGACCGATCCGGGAGGGCCTGAAAGGTCAATCGGATATACCGTTGCCGTGCCGTCGTCGCCCATCACGATTTCCATGTCGTCCAGGTATACCTCGCCATCGTCAGCATAGCCGGCGTCCATGGCCATCTGCAACAAGTCGCGGCCATCTTCCTTGGTGCCCACTTCCGGATGATAGAAATCATCGGAGAAGGTGTCCATCAACATGTCAATATCCAGCGTCTCAAGCGCTGTCTTCAGGTTCATTACCGTGCCTTTGATCATGTCTTCATCAGAGACCCTCGTTCCCGTGGTGGCACAACCTGCAACAACCACGCCTGCAAGCAGGCACACTACCAGAGTTTTCAGCGTGTACTTCATAAATGTTTCCTCTCCTTTGTACAATTTTACCAACTAGTGTTCTTGTGCAAAACGACACACGAACTCCACACATTTGTAGAGCATATCACAACAGACCCCCCAAATTGCCAATCGGTTTCAACTACGGGACTTGGTGTAACCAAACAATGGGTGCTGATGAGACGAGAACTCTTGTTGCGGAAAGAATTCACAATGAACCCCCTAACCACTGTACTCTTGAAGTAGTCATCCGTATAAAATATTGAAAATAATATTATTGCCTGTCTGATTCTCTCCTGATGCGGGATATACGGACTGGCTAATAAAATAAACTATTATCCTTGCAATATTTTGCGGGGATATGCTACAATATATGGGCGGTATGTCTTGGGGTACATTCGCAGGTTGCGGGCTGGCGTGTTGGCAAAAAGGCACAATAGCGGAGACAGTTGTCATGGAAGCAAAAGACGGCGGCATGGGCCTGGTGCTTATCGTTGACGATCTCATTGAGAACACGCAGGTGCTGAAGGGCTTTATCCGCCCCTTGGGATTTGATGTAATGACTGCGCAGAGTGGGGAGGAGGCGCTCGAAAAAATTGAGGAGCAGCCCCCTGATATTATTTTGCTTGATTTGATGATGCCGGGCATGAGCGGATTCGACGTTTGTGAGCGTCTCAAGGAGAATCCTGAAACGCGGCATATCCCTGTCATCATCGTTACCGGTTTATCAGACCCTGATGCCAACGTGCGCGCCATTAAAGCGGGCGCCGACGATTTTTTGATCAAGCCCTTCGATCGCGTTCTGCTCGAGGCGCGCGTTCGCGCGTCATTCAAAACCAAGCGGCTGCAGGATGAGATATTGCAGCATCGGCGCGAACTCGAGGTGCGCGTCCGCGAACGCACCCGTCAGGTGGAACTCACCCGCGAAGTGGCATTGTTCAGTCTTGCGCGGCTTGCAGAATCGCGCGACGCGGAAACAGGCGATCACCTTGAACGCATCCGCTGTTATGTTCGTATTCTTGCCGAAGAAATGCGAAGTTGGGGCCGCTTTTCGGAAATGGCTTCAGACCGTTTTGTGGAAGAGATTTATTTGTCCAGTCCCCTGCATGATATTGGCAAGGTCGGCATTCCCGACCGTATTTTGCTGAAGCCGGGGCCGCTGACCGACGCTGAGTTCGCTATTATGAAAACCCATTCGCTTATTGGCGGCGATGCGTTGCGTGATGCGGATTACGAAGCGGGCCAGAATTCATTTCTCGCCATGGGACGCGATATCGCCTACTACCATCACGAGCGCTGGGATGGGAAAGGCTATCCAAACGGGATTAAGGGCAAGGACATTCCCATTGCAGCGCGTATTGTAACGTTAGCGGATGTATATGATGCGCTAACCTCGAAACGTCCCTATAAAGAAGCATTCAGCCATGAACGGGCGCGCGACATCATTGTGAACGGCGCTCAAAAACAGTTTGACTCGGATGTAGTTGAAGCGTTTCTGCGTCAGGAAAAAGAGTTCATCCAAGTACATAACGCTTTTCAGAATACCGGTGAGACCTCACTGCTGCAACATCTGTCCGAGGCAGTGGACCGCCTTGAACCCAATCCGGTCAGATGACGGCCAAGGGTTACACGCTTGACTGCAACGCCATTTCTATGCGAATATTTCCATGGAAACAGCCACGCGAGAGGCTTCGTCTGTTCTTGCTTTGTCAACAGGCTGGCCTGTTGCGTGTTTAACAATGGCGAGAAAGAAATAACGCGACACAGACAACCGCGTTGCCAATGTGTAGCGGTATCTTCGATTTGTCCATGATACAAAATAAGGAATGATCAATATGCACAGACGCTTGTTCGCAACAGTATGGTGTTTGCTTCTATGTATGGTGTTGAGTGGATGTCCCCTTGAGCCGCCTCCGGACTACGGACAAAGCGTCAACGACGGAACAGCGGTCAGCGCGGTTGAGCAGCGCGTATTTGATTTGATCAATCATGAGCGCGCGAACCATGGCGTACCCGCGCTTGTGATGCGTTCTGATTTGTGCGGTGTGGCGCGCGGTCACAGTCAGGAAATGGCGGAATACAACTATTTGAACCACGAGAATATTGCCGGTATGTCGGCGGCGGACAGACTTACAAACGCAGGCATCGCATGGCGTACCTGTGGCGAGAACATTGCCTATAACAGCGGTTACGCCGATCCGGCGGCTCGCGCTGTTGTCAGTTGGATGGAGAGTCCGGGACACCGGCAGAATATCTTGAATGAAGCGTTTACGCACACAGGCGTGGGTGTGGCGCAAGGCGCGAGCGGCACCTATTTCTTCACCCAGGTGTTTGCTGGTTTTTGACACTTCGTCGAAACCCGCGCGGCAACACAATAGACTGTCCTGGCGGCGGCGGATCAAAGCGGCGGTAAGCGCCGTCGCGGAACACGAGCAGCTGGTAGCGCGCGCTTTCCGGCGGCTCGGCGAAAGTCAGACGTATCCTGGCAGGTCCTTTGTCGCCCATGTCCAGCACCGTCACGCGTAAACCATTCAGTTCCATTTCGTAACCCACATTCAGTGGACGTCGCGCGCTGCGGAACAGGCGCTCCATCACACTGGTGAGCATTTCCCCGGCCAGCACCTCCAGTTCCAACTCCTGTTCGCCTGTGCGCGTGATGCGATGCTCGAAAGGCGCAAACGAGAGCGTCCACCACGAACGCGGCAACGGTTTGCCGTGGAAGCTGCGCAGCATCAATGGATATAAACCGGAATAGGGGTCGGGCGCGTTGAACACAACCACCTGTGTTTCGGTTACTCCGCTCTCGTCTATTTCGCTGTTGTGGATGAGCCCGTTCAGAAAGTCCTGTCCTGTACGTAACGCGGCCACCTGTGCCGGCCACGACAGCACGGATACGCCCAGATGCGCCACAATAAGAAACCACAACAGCGCGCGCAGCGCCAGGGTATGGAATAGAGTACGGGGCATGGCGTCCAGTTCGCGCCAGAGTCGGCTGATGATGGCCGCAATCATTGCCGCGCCGCCCAACGATGCCGCCAGCAACACGCGTGAATTGACGATAGCCGCCAACGCCGGCGTTGTCGCCAGCGCCGCGCCGGGGATAAGCCAACGCAGGGCCGCCCGTTCTTCCACATCGAATCGCGGCCATAGCATGTAAAGCGTGGCTACAATGACGGCGAGACCGATGCCGCCCGAGACAACGAAGAGCGGTTCGAGGCCGGAACGAAGCAGCGCCGCCTCGACAGGCAACAGAAAGAATTGTGCGCCCGCGAGCATGAGAAACCGGGCAGGGGCCGCTAACAGGAAGGCGACGGGGTCGCCCATGGGGTCAATATAAATATCAGAGTACTGCGCGCCATAGCCGCCGAGACGATAGAAAACCACATAGGCAATGGCCAGCAGCGAAGCCGGCGCCGCGCTCAGGAGACGACGCCGCCATCCGTCGCGCGCGCCGAATATCTCGTAGGCCGCAAGATATGCCAGCACACACAAGCCGGTCTCCGACGCCAACAGCGCCGCAACATATAACATCAGCGACAGGGGCAGGCCCGGACGCCAGCCCTCGCACCGCCAGCGCAGATGCGCGGTCAATCCAAGCAGTCCCATAGCCACCGCTACCACTGAATGCCGGTTCGACCACCATGCCGCCGGCAAAACATGCGATGCGTCAACAACGAACAGTAATAGAGCAAGCACGCCCATGGCGGGCGGCAAGACACGCCTGAAAACCAACATGGCGCTCAAACATAACAGGCCGTACCATAACAGTGAATGGGCATTATAACCGAATGCGCAATGCCCGAAAACGGCGTGGTCCAACGACATCAGCGCGGAGCCAAGCGGCCGAAAGAAATGCACCCGAAATTCAGGATCGCCAAACCAGGGGTAGGGGCCATCCTCTATGAGGGGCATGACCTGGTCGGCGTCGCCGCTGCCGAATACGAACAAATCGAAGGGAGAACCCAATGGGTTTTGCCCGGAAAGTGTCGCCAGGAACAAATAGTCATCCACGAAAAGCCCGAATCCCAACAGGGGCAACGCGACAATAACGCCCGCCGCCACGGCAAACCAATAACCACGGGAACAGGCAAGATGGGATAAACGCATTGGCATAACTCCAGCAAATGTTACAAAGAAGGCGTAGTATACAGTAAACCGTGTTCCCTGAAGAAAAATACGCGGTCATTTACGAGAGTGTTGGCAACGCCTTTGCGGCAGCGCTTCTGCATTGTGAGCCTGCCGCCCCTCGGTGCGGGGATTTTCTTGAATGAAACAGCGTGCTCCAAAGTTTCGATTACGATTGACGACCACGAGTACGAAAGTCGTCGTCTCGTTTTTCGCGCTCGTACTCGTATCTCGTAATCGGACAGTTTAAGGAAAAACACGAGTTCTTCTATGTTATTGAACTTAAACACGATGCGCTTTTTGTTTCTTGGGAGACTAAAGGCGGCGACTTTGTGAACCATTGTATCCGGTATTGGTACAATAGCGGTATAATGTCTATCGGAACTATGGCACAGAGCCGCGCCATGATGCGCATGGTCATGCTGGCTGCGGTTATTATACTGCTGCGCGTGACGGCTGCCCATGCCTGCGATGCGGGCACGGTGCGCGACGCCGCTTTTCACAGCACACGCGACAATTTCTGGATGGGCATGGTGTTTGACAACGAGGACGTTGAGAGCCAGGCGCGGTACGATGCATTGGTCGCCTGGCTTGACGATGCGGGCGCGGGATTGAATCTCCATGCGGAGCATATTCTGCCCGAGGACGCCATGTATCTGCGGATGCGCTACGGCGTAAGCGAAGCGCCGTCCGAGACGCCTGTAACCGTGTTCTCGGGCCGCCATCCCGCCGAACCGCGCCCCATACCTTTTCTGGAGTGGACGCCTGCGCCGGAACTGTCGCTGTTGGAAGACTTGAAAACGAACGCAACCCTCGCGGCCGTCTCCCGTGACGCGCTGGCGCACTGGGCGGTAATTGTGTACGCGCGCGGCGCGGGTGTTGAGCGCCGTGACGCGATTGATGCGGTGGTCGCCCAGTGGCGGCGCAACCACGCGCCGGGCGTGGTGGTACATGAACTGGACCGGCGCGCTCCTGAAAACGCTTTTTTATGCGCCGTGGCGGGCATCAACGAGGACGGCGAGGAT
>SLFT01000373.1 GCA_007124105.1 Candidatus Hydrogenedentota bacterium
ACCGGAGAACTGTTGTAGCAATACAACAGTGCGTTACTCGAAGATGAGGGCGCCGTAGTGGAGTATGGCGTTATCGGGTGCGGCGGCCCACCAACTTGTCTCACGTTCGACATTGTTTCGGTGTCGGATAAAGTTAATGTGCCAGGTATCTCCCCGTTCAGGTGTACCGCCAAGGATGGCAAAAGGAAGCATGATGGTGGCGGTCCAGCCCGTGGAGGTCTCCTCGGCCTCGGCGCGCCACTCAGCATCCCAGCCGGCATCCCACTGATCAAGATTGCCGGCAACGGCCATACCGTCATGCTGTGTTTCCAGAGGATTGACAAGAAATCGCCGAGCCGGTTGGTCGCCCGGACGAATACGCACTTCAATGCTTTCCTCTTCCCACAACGGCGCGTCCCGCCCTTTCATGGACGCGCCCATGGCGTGCGGCATGGGTTCCTGTGCGCTCACCCCGATAAAAAGGTGGTCGCTATTCCGCGCCAGCTGTATCTCCGTGGGCGCAACCGCCAAACGCTGCCCATCAGCACACAGGAACCCTGCTGCCCGTTCAGCGTCCGGCCAGCTTATAAGCGCGGGCGCTACACCGTCGAATACAGGCACAACGGCGCGCGTTGCGCCTTTTGCCGCAAAGACGCGCACCTCGCGCAGCACCGCCTGCTCGCCGCGTGATTCCACACGCACACGTAAATAGCGGGCGTGTACGGGCGTGGCCGGAAATACCGGCCCGCGCATGGCGCCTTCGCTTAATACTTCCAATGGACGGCGCAGCGGCGCGGCGCGACCCAAGCCGCGTCCACGACGTTCGGTCTCTTCGATATTGCGGTATACCGGAACCGGCCTGAAAGTGACGCCGTCGTCACTAGCGGTCACCGCAATGCGCGATGCCTCCACGGTTTCAAAATCAATACGAAAGATGCCGCCGCAATCCGCCAGAAAATCCAGCGTAGCCTGCGCAACACCTTTTTCATCCATGTACTCGATTTGCGCGGGCGCTTCATAAGCGTTGACCCCCGCAGGCAACGATCCAGGACGATAATAGGCCAACGGCTGGCCAATCAGTATTGGGGCGGGCGCAAACAATTGTTGACTCTCGATGGTATCGGCAATACGCTGGACACGCTCATCATCCACTTCACTGTCCACCTCGCCGTAGCGCCGCACCAACCGCGTCAAGTTGCGCAAGGCATCCCGCTCATTGCCCTGGGCGTATTCGTACTCCAATTCCAGATAAGTGGTGAGTTCCTCAAACAGCGTCGCAGCAAGACGCACTTCCGCGTTATCGCGGTCCAGGCGGTCGCGCCGATCGCGTAAAAACTGGTCGAAGGCCTCGCGCAGCTCCCGAGGATGCCTGCCGGAGAGTACATGGCGTTCAAGAAACTGTATCAGCGCCTCTTTCACAGCCGCAAACTCTGGCTGCCATAGCGCGCTTTCAAAAAAATCATTGAGTCCGTCCGGCCAGGGCAGGTCTTGTGACGCGGCGGACCACGCCTTGCCCAATACGGCGCGCGTCGCGGGCGCCAATGGTTCTGCCATTAGAAGAACGATGCCATTCGCGCTGGACATATCACGGGATGCAACGCCCGCGCCGACACTTTCTACAAGACGATAAGCCGCCGCCGGCGCATCCACGGCTACAGCCGCCAGGATCGGCATGTCCCGACGCGCCATCCAACGCAACACAGCATCGGCATATCCACCCGCGCGACACTGGCCCGCCTCGAAACGAGCGATAAGTATCATGTTATCGGACAACATCGGAAGCGCATCCTGTAAACTGGAACTACGGCGCCCATAAGAAGTTTCAGACAATGGCAAAAGCGCATCCGCCCAGATCATGGTGCGTATGTTTTCATTGATATCCATGACCACATCCTGAAAAAGCGCTATGGAGGCGGCAAACGTTTCCGCGTGCGTTTTGTTCTGGTCACGACATCGCAAGTCCTGATTCAACCGCGCAATTTCTCCGAAACCACCGTGAATATAGCGGGGCTTCAACCCCTCTATTATCCTTGTCAGCGCCTCACGGGCCAACGTACGCGTCTCCGGGGCATGGGGACACAACACATTGGTTTGCGGCGGCGCATAGCTATACATCACAGTAGCGACAGCGCCGTCCGGAATTGCGCCGCCAGGCACACGCCGCAACATCCACGGGCGCGTATAGGGATCATTGAAAGGCGGTTCGAGACCGCCTTCAGACAAGGCATAATCCTGGCGGTGGCGCTTGGGCGTCTCGTTTACCGATACACGCAGCGAATTCTCAGGCGTAACAATCAAGTTGCGACGGGAAAAGGCGGCCCAGTCGTCGTCCCTGAGGGTCAGCCGCTCAATCCTGGACCGCCCTTCGACAGCCGTGGGGCGTCGCTCTATGACAGCATCAGGCACGCGCAATACCTCGAATACGGGCACAGGCGTGATGCCAACCGCACGGGTTTCATCGAAGATGCCGCGCCACTGCGCCAGCCGTTCGCCCGTCAGATCATAGAAATCGTCGCTCTCAAAAATGAGCATGTTACATTTCAGCGCGGCAAAGGCATGAATGGACACGCTTGTGACCGGGCCGCGTAATAAAGCGGCACGAACACCCATGTCCGGATGGTCGCGAATTTCAACATGGGGAACGGCAAGATCGCCGCGGCGACGCAAATCCGCATCCCTGCTTGCGCGAATGATCTGCGCCAACGTATGTATGCCGCGCTTCATACCGTCCCGGTCCGCGCCTGCCAGAAAAATTCCATTTCGGTTAATTGTCAGATAATAGCATTCATGGGGCGCCGTCTCAGGGTCGGGCGCGTACCGACGCAGCGAACGATGCTGAAAGGCAATATTATCCGGCACTGTTCCGATGTAGATAGCGCTGTCCCCCACGCTGAAATGCGACGCCGGCATTAACATGGGCTCGTACCCCAACGCACTGTACAATGGTTCGAGAAAGGTAAGGTCCTCGGCATCAGCGCCGTCATGCATCACAATGGGCAATATCGTTTCTACGGCAAAAGTGTTGCGGCCATGCATGTACGCGCTCTGCGGCGCGGGATATAACTCGATAAACGCGGTCACGGCCATGGCCGCCATCAGTAGTCCATACATAAACTTAAGTCCTTGTATTACCGGTCACGTTCCAAGATATACTGAGGAAGAACGCGAAACACATTTGCTTCTTCGCCGAACAGCGCCAACTCATCCGCGGCATCGGCGGCGGCAACACCCGCCATCGCGCGCGCGCGCTCCAGTCCCATCACCGATGGATACGTGGTTTTCGCGCTGCGCTGATCCTTACCCACGCTTTTGCCCAGCGTCCGGGCATCGCCGGCAACATCCAGAATATCATCCGTTATCTGAAACAGCATGCCCAGATGGCGTCCGTAGCGCGTCAACGCTTCCAACTGTTCGGTGGATGCGCCGCCAAACAAAGCGCCAAGACGCAGCGCAACCGTTATCAAGGCCCCTGTTTTGCGGGCATGGATTTGCTGCAACGAATCCAGGTCGCCCACAACGCCTTCCGCCTGCATATCACAATACTGGCCGCCGACCATCCCCACCACGCCACTGGCCTCGGCAAGTTCCACAACAGCATCGGCGCGCCCTGTCCGCGCCAGTTCATAAAAGGCCATGGTCAACAAAGCGTCGCCCGCCAGCACAGCCGCAGCCTCTCCAAACTGGCGGTGCAGCGTCGGCCTGCCGCGTCGCATGTCGTCATTGTCCATGCAGGGCAGATCATCGTGTATTAACGAATAGGTATGCACCATCTCAAGGGCGCATGCGGCGGGCAGACCCGGCGCATCATCGGCGCACATCAACTCACACGCGCCCAGAACCAGCGCCGGACGCAATCGTTTCCCTCCTGAAAACAGGCTGTATTTCATAGCATCCACAAGCCCGTCCGGCGCATGCGTATAGCCAGAGAAACACGCTTCGAGCGCCGAAACGACGCGCTGCGACTTCTCCTGTAAAAAAGTATCCACTACCATTAGAAGAGCGCATCCATATCTTCGTCGTCCACGTCGTCATAGGGCGGTTCGGCATCCTGGGCATCATCATACAGTTCCTCAGGCGTTCGTTTTTTGGGTTCGGCCCGTTGCTGCGATGACGCAGCAGAAGCCGCGCCAGATTCCGCGGCATCCGCGTCAAAGGGCCGCGCCTCTAGTTCGCCGTCCATGCCGCGTACAAGCATCTCGATTTTCTGTTCGGCCTGACGCAGGGCCTTTTCGCATCTTCGCGTCAATTGAATGCCTGTCTCGAACTGTTTCAACGATTTTTCGAGGGGCAAACCGCCTTCCTCGAGGGTTTCGACAATGGCCTCCAACTTCTCGAGGTCCTGCTCGAACCCTGATTCACGTTTTTTTTCCGATGTCATAATGTGCGATTCCACCTGTTGGGTCTATATGTTTCACTTCCGCCTGCACCACGCCCTCGCCGAGCCACAGGCTAATCTCGTCTTTCTCTTTCAGTTGCGACGCGTCGCGCAACAACAACCATTCGGGTTCTTTCCATGCCAGGGCATAGCCACGAGCCAAGACAGCCACCGGACTCAAGCTGCTTAACTGGCCCGCCAGCGCCGCGAAACGGTTCCGGCGGTGCTCCGTGAGCGCAACGCCGCCTCTCACAAGACGGTCGCGCAATGATCGCAGCCTTGACGCCTGCTGTTCCATACGCGCGCGGGGCGACAATAGCGTCAAGGAGCGCCGCGCCCCCTCCAGACGCCTGCGCCGCACCTGTACAGTATCATGGATGGATTGTTCCATACGCGCGCGACACTCGTCAAGAGTCTGGCGTTGATGCCGCAACATCTCATCGGAACGCAGGAATATATAACTCTTTTGCTGCCGTTCAAGCCTGTGGCGCGCCTGTTCAACAACACGCCGCATGCCCCGCTCGAGACGTCGGCGTTTCAGCAACACCTGCTCGATCAGGGCCTGTTGCTCGCGCACCACCAATTCGGCCGCCGCGCTGGGTGTGGGCGCGCGCATATCGGCCACGAAATCAGACAGCGCGAAATCTATTTCATGACCCACCGCAGAAATAACCGGCGTCTGCGCCGCGAAAATCGCCCGGGCCACCGCCTCTTCATTGAAAGGCCACAGGTCTTCCAGCGAACCGCCGCCGCGCCCCACGATCATTACATCCACGCCCCACGCGTCAAGTGCGCGAACGCCCGCCGCAATCTCCGCCGCCGCGCCCTCGCCTTGTACACGAGTCGGATACAACACAAGTTGCGCATTGGCAAAGCGCCGTCGGATCACATGAACAATATCTCGAAATGCTGCACCGGTCGCCGAAGTTACTACGCCAATACGCTGCGGCAACAAGGGCAGTTTCTTCTTGTGCTTCTCGTCAAACAGTCCCTCTGCCTCGAGCTTTTTCTTGAGGCGCTCGTAGGCCAGCTGCAACGCGCCCATCCCTTTCGGCTGCAATTCCTCCACTATCAGCTGATAGTTGCCGCGTCGGGCGTATACGCTTATCATGCCCCGCGCCAACACTTCCAGACCGTTCTCTGGATCGAATTTTACGCGCGACATGCGGCCCTTGAACATTACCGCATCCAGCTGACTCTCGGCATCTTTCAGCGTGAAATACGCGTGTCCCGAGGCTGCCTTGCTGAAATTTGAAATCTCGCCGGACACCCAGACAACGCCGACTTCACTCTCAAGCAGGTGCTTGATACGACGGGTCAGCTGGGCAATGGTATAAATCTGGGGACGTTCCTGGCGCATAGGCGACATTGTATCCAAAATCAGGCGCTTATTACACCCCACGCCAGGCGAATAGTATTGCTCTGGCTTGTCTTGGAACAGACATGGACTTTCTTGTACAATTTTTTGCGTAACATTCAGCGGTAACTTCGCACACAAAACACGGAGATATTTTTTAAGGTATGTGAAACCGACGCTGCAATGAAGCCGACACAATGCCGGCCTATTCCGTCATCATTCATGTTGTTATAGACGCCTGCCGTTCTTCAGCATTGTGGAGAAAGGAAAGTGTTCGCACCCAATAGATTCCTGACAACGAAAGAACAATGGTTGCTGGTCGGCGTTATCGTGGCCGTGATAACTGGATGCGCCACACTGTTTCTGCATGAGACCGTCAGTGTATCCAGGCATGAGGAGCCTGTCAACAGCCCCGTCGGCATCATACGCACACAACAGCGAGCAACACCATCTGTTGCAGCACCCGTATCGTCCACCCCGCTGCCGACTGCGCAGACCAAACACCAAGATGAAGCAACGCCGCCTGACTCTGAGCCCGTTCCCAGTGAAGAGCCCGAAGCCGAGACGCCCGAGACCATCGGGGTAGCCGTCATGGGCGCTGTGCATCGCCCCGACCTGTATTGGCTTGACGCGGATGCGCGGGTAGCGGACCTGATAGCCCTTGCGGGCGGCACAACGGAACATGCAGACCTTTCAGACATCATAGTGACCGCGCCACTTGTGGACGAAACGACTCTCACTATCCCGGAACTTCCAGAAGTGCGACGCAATGGAACCAAAATCTCCGTTCGCAGGCGTACCACAGCGGTTATAAATCCCCCCTGGTATCGCCGCACTCCCCTGCCAACACCGGCACAACATGACGCCGTTCCGCAAGCGGAGCAGATAACGACGCCACAGATCACCCACACTCCATCTGCAACATCGCACGCCAGCCCCCCCATCTCCGGCATCATTAATATCAATCAGGCTTCCCAGGCGCAGCTGGAAGAACTGCCAGGAATCGGGCCGGTATTGGCCACGCGGATTATCGCCGAACGGGAGCGACAGCCCTTCATGACCGTTGAGGAACTCACCCGCGTACCCGGCATTGCTGAAAAACGGTTAAAAGCCATTCTGCCCCAAATCGTCGCGCCATGACGATGCCATGGCTTACTTGCGATTTTGCGACGGCCTTCTATACACTTCACTCACGCAAGTAACGGGATAAAAACGTAGAAGCGCCTGCCAGACGCTTTCAAAAACGCGACAAGGATGTCGCGTCTACAGTAATACGACATTGGAAATATTATGACGTCATATCCGCACCTGAATAAGACACCTGAAACAGAGAGCGAATGGTTTGATGCGCTGGCCGCGTTGGCGCGATTCTTGCGCGCCCCCGGGGGGTGCCCCTGGGACCAGGAACGTACCGCCATGGATTTTGCCACATTCGCCGGCGAGGAGGTGGAGGAGTTGCGTGAGGCGCTAACCGAAGAGGATAACCGCCACGCAGAAGAAGAATTTGGCGATTGTTTGTTTACGTTAATGGCGTGCGCGGCGGCAGCGGAAGCGGAAGGACGATTCACCCTGGGCGGCGCGCTCACGCGCGCCCATGAAAAACTTGTACGCAGGCACGATCATGTATTTCGCGCAGACAAAGCGACAACTCCCGAGGAAGCCATGGCCTCATGGCAGCAGATCAAGGCACGAGAAAAAGAAGAACAACAACAGGAGAAGCGGCAATGACAGAGTTTGGTTTGACTGACAAGGTTGCACTGGTTACCGGCGGCAGCCGCGGCATCGGCGCGGCCATCGGCGCCGCGTTCGCGGCACAAGGCGCAAAAGTGATTCTCGCGTCGCGCAAGCAGGACGCGCTCGACCAGACCGCGGCGGAAATCAACGCGGCGGGCGGCGATGCCATTGGCATCGCATGTCACGCAGGAAAAAGCGACGCAGTGGATGCCCTGTTTTCACGCATCAGGGATACGTATGGCCGGTTGGATGTGCTGGTGAACAACGCCGCCACAAACCCCTATTTCGGGCCTTTTATTCACGCGCCTGAGTCCATGTACGACAAAACCTTCGAGATCAATGTAAAGGGCTACTTCCTGATGGCGCAGCAGGCGGCATTGATGATGACGGAACAGAACCAAGGCGGTACAATCATTAACGTCGCGTCCATAGAAGGGCTTTCACCGTCTCCCATGATGGGCGTTTATTCCATGACCAAGGCGGCTGTTATCATGATGACCAAGGTAATAGCAAAGGAACTGGCAACAGCTGGCGTACGCTGTAACTGTATCTGTCCGGGATTAACAGACACAAAATTTGCGAAAGTGCTCATTGACACGCCTGAAATATACAAGCATTACGTAGAGAACGCGCCCATGGGAAGACACGCGCAACCTGACGAAATCGTCGGCGCAGCGCTCTACTTTGCGTCCGATGCATCGAGTTACACCACCGGCGCAGTGCTCACCTGCGACGGCGGTAGTTCTATATGATCCTGATAACACCCCATTCCCATCCGGCTGTGCGCACAGAAAATAGCCTTTGGCCTGCACAACACTCGAAGACTTATTTTTCACAGGG
>SLFT01000472.1 GCA_007124105.1 Candidatus Hydrogenedentota bacterium
CGATGGTTACCCATGAATACCTGAACCGGCCCGAGGAAACCGCGAAGGCAAAGATTTACGCCGCGGACAGCGTCTGGCATCGCATGGGCGACATTGGCTATCTGGACGACGCAGGTCGGCTGTGGTTCTGCGGACGCAAGGCGCATCGCCTGGAAACCAACGAAGGCCTTATGCTGCCGGTGCCCTGCGAAAGCATTTTTAACCAACACCCGAAAGTGGCGCGCACGGCCCTGGTTGGTCTGGGCAAATACGGTGAACAACGTCCTGTACTGGCGGTGGAACTATTGCCCGAACACGCAAAGGCGAACAACGTTTCCCGCCAGACAATCATCGAGGAATTACGTGCGCTTGGCGCGAAACACGAACATACACGCGCTATACAAGCGTTTCTTTTCCATCCCTCATTTCCGGTGGACGTACGCCATAACGCAAAAATTCAACGACAGAAAATTGCCGCGTGGGCGGAGAAGAGATTGGCGAAGCGCTGAAGTCTCGAATTCAGGGGACGCCATAGAATGGCGCTAACGTGCGCCAAAAACGGCGCAAATTGTGGGTGAAGCGAAGCGGAACCCACCGGAACACATGCTGTAGCAAAACGGTGGGGTCCGCTTCACCCACCAAAATTACGTTTCCGCTGATAAAGACATAGGGAGGTTTGTCTTAAGTAGCGCCATTCTATAGCGTCCCCGGAATTCGGAGATTAGTAT
Source organism: Candidatus Hydrogenedentota bacterium (assembly GCA_007124105.1). GTDB lineage: Bacteria > Hydrogenedentota > Hydrogenedentia > Hydrogenedentales > CAITNO01 > SLFT01. The sequence goes on from SLFT01000472.1 coordinate 708, forward strand.
CCGGGAACAAGTGGCCGTTCCGACACTTTGCCGGTTTTCGAGTCGTAGTAATAAGGCGTACCATCCGCTTTTACGGGTGTCTGGGGGAGATAATCCGGCACAAGCGCTTCAAGCGAAGGGGGATTGATCCCATGCTCGCCGCGATAGGCATTAACGGCTTGTTCCACCTGCAATGTGTTGACCTGGCCTCTTACGTGATCAAGTTGCCGCAACGCTGATTGCGCCTGTTGCGCCTCGATCTCGCCGCGAACCGCCGTAGTGGTAAGAACTTCAACGCCGCATCCCGAAAAAACCAGCGCGCCCACTCCCAGTATTGCGGCAACAAATACGCTCTGTCTAATCATTTCTTGTCTCATAACCGTTGCCTTCCGCGGCTATAGCGCCGCCTTGTGTACCCAAGTAAAGATCACTGTCCGCTTACGGGTCTATATATAGTAACGTTCCCACGGGGATAAAGTCGTACAAGGCAATGGCCGCCTCGTTGGAAACGCGTACACATCCCTGGGACACCGGTTGTCCGAGCCTTGTTTCGTCGTTGGTGCCGTGTATGTAAATGTACCGCTCACGCGAATCCACCACACGCCCCTGTGCGTCGCGTCCCTTGTTGATGCCTGGCTCCAAGCCGTCCAGAATAAAGATGCGCGTCAAAACCAGGTCTTCTTCGGTATCGTCGCCCGGTTGCCACACCTGGGCCGTGGCCCCGCGCGCGCGGAACACCCGCCCCCAAGGCTCGTTGTCGCCAATCTTACGGACAACCTTGTGCCAGCCCGGAGGCGTCTTATAACTATTGGCGAGGGAACCCACGCCGTTAAGCGCGGTCGAACACGTTGTGCGCCAACGCACTTGCCCGTTCTCAATAACATAGAGGCGCTGGTCCGATACGGAAACCCACAAGCCCGGGGCATCGCCCACCCGCATGTTCCATCCCACCTGCGTCAAGGTCTCAGCAGTGGGACCATCCTCGATGTCGGGGGTTTCAGGCCCGGGCGCGCTTCCAGACGCATTGGAATCAGCAGCGGTATTGGCAGATGCCATAGCAATATATCCTTTCGCACTGTCCTGGCGCGTCATGATCGTCTCGGGCGCAAGATGCAACGACGGCAACCATTGTCCCGCCTGCCTGCCTTGAGATTCAAGCGCAACGCTATGGCGCCATGACGCGCCGCCCGATACAGCTGCCCACGCCGCGCCAAAAAGGGCCAATCCCAGAAAAACGAAACCCGCTTTACAACAATACATACTGCTCCTTTCACCGATAAGCGCGTCGTTTATCGTGCTATTCGTAGGATTGCACCTCGTCGTAAATATAGTCCAGTTGAATGCTTGCCTGCCGAAACATCGCTTCCGATTCCGCGCCGTCATGGTAGCGTCGCTCACAGACGACACGCCTGATGCCGCAGTTGATAATGAGCATGGCGCATACGCGACAGGGCGTCATGCGACAATAGAGCGTGGCGCCGTCAATGCTCACACCGAGCCGCGCCGCCTGCGCAATGGCGTTCTGTTCGGCATGCACGGTGCGGACACAATGCTCCGTAATCGTGTCGTCCTGATGCAACATCTTTTTCATCTGATGTCCCACATCGTCGCAATGGGGGAAGCCTTTGGGCGAGCCAACATAACCCGTGACAAGCAATGTGCGATCGCGCGCGATAACGCAGCCGCTGCGCCCCCGGTTACAGGTGGCGCGTTTAGCGATGGCGTTGGCCACCTCCATGAAATACTCGTCCCACGTGGGGCGTTTATAAGTCTCGCTCATGGGTTATTTCTCCAAAAAGAGCGCAAGCGCTAAAAGGGTTCTTCAAGCCTTGTCACCGGTTCACAGGTCATAATAACAGCATCTTGGTTGTGTTTTTTAATCGTCAAACGGTCGTTGCGTTTCAGTTCCACATATTCGGTGGAATTGTCAAAGGCGAGCGTCGCGGGCCCACGCGTAACTTGCAACGCCACCTCCGCTTCCTGGGGAAGCACCAGGTGGTTAACAGGATACGTGGTCGCCTTGAAGGCCACCCCCATGCCCCGCGTGAAAAAGCCTTTTGTGATGGCCTTAAAATAGGCGGTGCTGCCGAAAGCGGTGCATACTACGAAGCCGTCGCTGACGATTTCCACACCGTTTTCGAAAGGCTCGTTATTTACCCACATCTTGAAACGAACGGCGCTGTTGATGCGACCCATGTGTACGTTGATCTCGTTGAGACAGGTCAGTTGGAAGTCCGATCTTTCTTGTCGTTGCGCCGCATAAAGAGCGCACTCCAGCTTCATGTAGGCGTTGCGCACCAGCCTGTTGCGCGCAAGCGCCTCAATCACTTCCTCGGGCGCGTGGGGAATACAACGGTGGCCGCGGCGACTATTGAGGATAGGCGCCTTGGGGACGCCGGGCCATTGCAATTCGGCCGAGAGCAACGTACCGTCACCGCCGTAGCAGACAATAACGTCCGGCCCGTCCTCGGTCACCTCGAGGTTCGGATAACGCTCGAATAACGGCGTCAAATTCTCTGATTGGTTGCCGAACAACGCAACTCTGCATGTGTTCGGTTCCGTTGAGACAGGTATATCTTTTTTTGCCGACATAACCACACTCGTTTATCAGGCGTCGTTGCGCCCCTTGTTCCAATGGCGGCCGTTCACGCCAGTCCGGTCGCCTTTTCCGCGCGTTTGCGCCACAGCGTCAGCCAGATGCTGAAGGCCAGGTAGTAAACTACATAGAAGAAAGAAATCAACACCAGTGTTTCATGACTGTCAGGGTATAGCATAAGCGCAGCGACCAACATAACCGCCCACACAATCCCCAGCGCCACGTTTAGCGGCCGTAGCGTGGGCGTTCGGCTCGGGTACAGGTAGCGTACGGGAATGAATACGCCGAATGCGCATACCAGCAACAACCCGGCGTTGACTTGCCACGGCCACCCCAACAGAAACAGATAAAAAACAACCACGTTCCAATAGGATGGAAATCCGGTGAACGTGTGGTCTTCCGTTTTCGCGTCGGTACGACAGAACTGATACGCCGAGGCCAGCAAAATTGAGAACGCCATTGGCAACCGCCAGGACGCAGGCAAGATAGGCACATGTAGCAGGAAATATGCCGGCACCAGCACATAGGTAAAATAATCCATGATATTGTCAAGCAACGCCCCATCGAATTGGGGCAGATAATGTTTTACGCGAAACTTGCGCGCCAACGCCCCGTCCACGCCGTCAATGGCAGTGGTTACCGCCATCCACAGCAGTGCAACAATATACTGTCCATTGGCCGTAGCGCTCATGGACAGCAAACCGAACACGGCGCCCGAGGCGGTAAGCAAATGCACCAGCCAGGCGCTGACAATGGCAAAAGCCGGTTTATCGGGGTGCGAACCCATGTGCAGGCGGTTCCTTTCTATACGGTGACAAGAACTTAGCGACGGTGATTTTAGCATGAATCGCAACGACGCGTCCATCACAGTTATAGCGACACTCCCTGTTGAACAGGTACTCATGATGCATTGCGTCCTCCAATTCATCCGTTCAATACGCTAAACGTCAGGGCTTGGCGCTGGACTAAACGTCTTGGAAATAAAGAGACGCGCGTCAATGTAGATGCAGCATCCGTCCATCCCGTCCATACGGTCAATACCGGCCATCGGGGGCGGCACCGCCTGTTTAGTCCAACGAAGGTTTTCAGTTGGCGCAGCAGCTGAAAAAGTTTATTCGTGTCCATTCGTGGTAAAGCCTTTTGGCCCTCTTCTATGACCACTGATTTACACGGACGCAAAACTTACAAAAAACTTGTCAGCCAGCCCGGGTTAAGCGCCTAATCCGGATAGTTCACGCCCGCCATGACGGGGTTTGCCGGCGTGTCGTCAGGAATCTATTTGCGCCGCGCAGAATCGCGCGTTTTGACAGGCGAAGTCTATTTCCCTTCATAGCGATAGCGGAACCGTCCAGCCGGCGCGACGTCGCCGTTACTATACACGTCCATGATATCGCCGGGACGTTGTGTGTTGTCTATCCATTTGAATTCGACGGCAACGGCGCCGTCCCGGATGCGCAGCATATCCCTGGGAACGGCAATATGCATCTGGTTTCCTTCCACGCGCCAGGCAACGTTGCCCACGGGCCGCCAGTCCCAACCGCCCACGCTTGTCTCAAGAAAGGCGCTGCCTTGTTCTGGCGGCGTACGGTTCACAATGTAGGAAAACCCTTCCCAGTCAAGTCGGCCGTCGCCTTTTATATCCAGCAACAGCCACATCCAGTTCGGGTCCCCGGCATCGGTGATGGGTTCGCGTGTTTCGGCGAGAAAGTAGAGCGCGTCCGCGTCATGGGCAACCTTGAGCGCCGTGAAATCGTTGCGGCCTGTATCAACAACGTAATGATGATCGCCGCAGCCCGGGTGGTCGCGCGGCAGCGTCGCCAGTGGATGGGCCGTATACGCGGCCTGTACATCATCCCACTGCTCGAAGGGTCCCGCAATATCAATCGTATGGGCCGGATGCGGAGCCGCGGGCGGTTCCATCCCCTTGAACCGGCGAATATTGGCGGCCATCTGCATGTAATAATTATCGCCATAACCGCCTTTCATCATCTCCACGTCGCGGCTGAATTCCAGGTCATATTGGTCGCAGAAAATGGCGGGGCCCGTGTCGCGGTTCAGCTGCATGGCTATCCATTCGTTCCAGCCGGTGATGAACACCACCTCGGGATCGAGTTCGAAGGCCCGTTGCCACTGTTCCTCGAAATTAAACCCGTATTGCCAGGCCTCGGGTCGATCGTCCATGCGCCCGCCGTGAAAGCTGCGCCCCCGCGCAAAGCCGGTGCTCATCATCTCGACGCGTCCGTCCGCCTGGTGCAGGTTCTGGCCCACGGATACGTTCACCTGCTCCGGTGTGTCCGGGTCCTGGTCATAAGAATACACCTGCGGATAGGTCGCCTCCCAGTGCCAGGCGTTTTCGGTGTTCACCAGTTCAAATGGCCAGTGCGCCTTGCGCAGTGTAAAGAATTCACGGACGGCGTCGGACGCTTCCTCCGGATCGCACAACAGCAGCGGTCTTCCTTGCCAGTAGAACCACAGATCAGGGTACAATCCCGGCTTGTACAGCGTTTCGTAAATGGCCTGGGCCGTGTCGCCCGCCCGGGTATTCACCATAAACGCCACCTGCGGTACATGCGCGCCGGCGCGGCGCTGCTCCTCGAACACCTCGCACAGCTTCATGAAGGCGTCTTCATAGATGAGCGCGTTGGTGGTGTCGAATATGAGAAAGTCCACGCCGGCGTCTGAAAGCAGCATGGCGTGACGACGCAGCACCCAGGGATCGTTGCTGCGATAATAGCCGTATAGCGGTTCGCCCCAGAAGTGAAAGGCGTGGACGGGGCCCCAGGGCGGCGACGCATTGGTGTCCCGGGCGGCGGGATTCGCGCGCAGGATTTCCGATACATCATGGACATAGTCCAGATCAAGCCAGAGAAAGTAGAACACGCCCACAAAACGACCGTCGCGAAAATCGCCGGTCTCGGCAGGCTCGGGCAGCATACGCCCCAGCGCATCCGCCCCATGCACCCGCGCGCCGGGATAACTGGACGCCACGGCCCACAGCGGTTGCAGACAAAGGACACAGAACAAAACGAGCAATAGGGTATGCATAACAGTCTTTTTCTCGATGTGTTGCGGCGCACGACAGCAATCATGCGCTTTCTATGGTGTTTTCGCGCTCCTGGCGCAGGAATTTCCCGAAATGTTTATCCAACTTCGCCACATGATGCATCAACCAGTCTATCACAAGCACCTGGGTGCGGAAGAGCAGAAAGGTCGGGTGGTCATTAAGATTGTTTTCAACTTCTTCCTTGAAGCCGTCAAAGTGCGCGCGGAAACGGCGGTGCTGTTCCTGCTGAAGCGACAGGAAAGGATAGCCCGCTTCAGCCATGCATTGCTCCTCCGCCTTGAAATGATGGACAATGTACTCATCCAGGAAGGCCGTCATTTCTTGTATCTGCGCGTAATCATGGTCTTTGCGCACCGCATCCACAAAATCGGCGATGCGCCGGAACAACTCGCGGTGTTGCGCGTCAATGCCCGTGTGGCCGACAAGCAGCGAATCGTCCCAGCCTATGCGCAAATCCATTTCCCCGGTGCTCTCATGATAGCCTGTATCAAGAAAACGTCGGCAACGTCCGTGATACACCCGCGCAACTGTGTCGCCCGGAACCTGGCGCAGATATTCCGTCAGCAGTTCCAGCGCCCGCGCAACATCCTTGAAATGATAATGGGCCAACGCCTCACCGAACAGCGCCTTGGTCGCGCTCTTGGCCGCGCGCAGTTCAGGCGGATCAGCGTCAAATACTTCATGCACGGATTGGGGCTGCGTCTTCCCCTTTACCCGGACGCGATCAATGAATCGGATGTCGTGGTGGGACGCGTCCTCAAGTCCGTAATAGGTGTGTTCGCTGATCAACAGGGGTACGCCATAGTTCTTGGTCATGGATTCGATGCGCGCGGCGACATTAACCGCGTCGCTGACCACGGTGCTTTCCATGCGGTGACGGCCGCCCACGATCCCGAGCATCATCAAACCGGTGTTCAGGCCAATGCCAATGGCGACCGGCGCGACGCCGGCGCGCCTGCGGGCGGCATTGTAGGCGGCAAGCTGTTCCAGCATGGCAATCGCCCCGTGAAGCGCGTCATCGGCGGTGGCAGGAAACAGCGCCATTATCCCGTCGCCCATGTATTTGTCTATGATGCCGCCGTTCCCGGCAATAATGGGCGCCATCTGGTTCAGGTACTCATTGATAAAGACAAAGGTTTCGCGAGGCGTCATTTCCTCGGAAAGCGCGCTGAAATCGCGAATGTCCGAAAACAAAATGGTCATCCGCTTCTCGACATGATCGCCCAGGCTGACGTTGGTGACGCCGCGTTTGCCCATCAGCCTGAAGGCTTCCTGGGGGACAAAACGGCTGTAGGACGCTATAACGGCATCCATGGACGCCGAACCAGCGTTATCATCGCCCTGTGCTAATTCGTCGTTGTTCATCTGATGTCCTTGCAAAAAATGCTGTAAAGATTGCACTATACCTTCCGCGCAACTATAGCATTATAGCCGATGAAAAATAAACGCGCGGCAGCAAACGTACCTGCTCTCTCAGGCGCCAGTTCAATAGAAAACCGCGACCGTGTGCAGCCAGTATCACGGGTGCATCCGTAGACACTGCATCCTCTGACGCGTCTGACATGTCGGACGCAGTCCGACCGCGTCCGACGCAATCCGTTAAGCAAACTGTTGTGTATGCCGCTGATTCATGGTAAAATGAGGCATTGTATGACAATAATCTGTAATGCGCGTATTGTCTTTCTAGCGAAAGAACGACTGGTAAGCCAACAGACGCAGCGCGACGCTGCACAAGGAGATATCATGACTACCGATTCCATTTCGAGAAGAAATTTTCTGGCCGCCAGCGGCCTGGCCATGACCGCGGGCATGATGGTGAACCGCTCCGTATGGGGCGCGAACGACCGCCTTTCCATTGGCGTCATCGGCACGGGTGGTCGCGGCATGTCATTGATGGCAGACCTCGCA
>SLFT01000445.1 GCA_007124105.1 Candidatus Hydrogenedentota bacterium
AGCGCCTGGGCGATGTACGTTCGAAGGCGGTGACGATGGGTAAGATTGCCGACATCCTCCAGCAGCGCGGCGAAACCGATGAGGCCCTACGTATTTTTCTGGAGGAATGCTTACCTATCAGAAAAAAATTAAATGATATTTCAGGCATTGCCCATATCCGGTATTCCTGCGCTCAGATTCGTCTTCAGCGCGGCGGTTTGGATAAGGGCGAAGCCCAGACAATTTTCGAAGAACTGAAGGAGAGTTTCGCTTTGAGCAAGAAACTCCAACGCGCCGATTCTATTGCTATCGTGGGGGCGTTGTACGGCCAGCTACTTGCTGCGGCGGGCCAGACCGAGTCTGCCTTGTCGGTGTTGTCCGATGCCGCCGACGCCTGTGAGAAACTGGGTTGGCCGGAACAGGCTGCTCAGGCACGCGAAATACAGGAACACATCCGAAACATGGCCAAATAGTCATGGCAGGCAGATGATGTCCAGCGCGTGGGCCACATCGGTGGCCGTTTTGTTCGCGTCAAGCGGCAGCGAACATGCCTGTACGACACGGCGATGCTGGTGATAATCCGTGGGCGTTCTGCGAAATCGGTGTTACAACCTGTTGTCCCGGCATGATCAACACGGGTATTGTCGGCAACATGCGTGTGCGAAACGCGCCCGGCAGGGAAAAGGATGTTGTGGCCGCGCTTGAGCGCGTCTATGCCCGCAGGAACTATAGTCCTGAGCGCGTCGCAAAGGCCATTGTTTACGCCATCAAGCGAAACAAAAAGATAACGCGTGTGTCTCCTGAGGCACGGCTTATGTATTACATGGAACATTTCCGTCCGTTCCTGAGCCGCATCATAGCCCGCCGTGTTGCTCGGAGGCTTTTCGGGCCGTACTGCCTTATCCAGCAATATCGCGCCAATAATTGACGCGTGAACGTAAAATCAAGTAGACTTGGAAACTGTGACGTACGATTATGATCCGTGGACGTCAAAGCCTATTTTACACAGTAGTGGAGCGCTTGTCTATGTTGCAGAAAATTGGGATACCGATCATGAGTTTTTTAACGCTATTGACTATGTCGCATCTTTGTGTCGCGGTGGAAGCAACGCCTCCGGGCGTTATTTTGGATACGGACTTTCGTTCCGACGTGGACGACGCCGGCGCGCTGGCGCTGCTCAATGCGCTGGCTGATAACGGGGAATGCGAATTGCTGGGCGTGGTGGCCAGTCAAACGGGCCCTTATGTGGTGGGCGCGATCAACGCCGTGAATACGTGGTATGGCAGGGGAGCGGTTCCTGTCGGATTGAGTCCTGTTGACGACCAGCGGTTTCCCGACCATTACGCTCCTGAAATCGGCGATCCCGAGAATTTTGCAAGTACGCAATCCAACGCAACTGCGCCCGACAGCACAACGCTATACCGACGCCTGCTTCATGAGGCGCCCGACAAGAGCGTGGTGATTGTGGTGATCGGTTCACAAACTTGTGTTCATTTACTGTTGCAATCAGAAGCGGATTCTGAGCAGGATGGTTCCATTAACCGAACAGGCCGCGACCTGATAGCGGCGAAAGTGCGTGAGTTGGTACTGATGGGCGGCAATTTCTCCGACCCGGCGCATCCCGAGCACAATATCAATCTCGATCGCGAGGCGGCCCAAACCGTTGCCGACCAATGGCCGACGCCGATTATGTATTCCGGTTTCGAGATAGGGCGCACGGTGATGACGGGCGGCGCCATGACGAATCCCGACGAGAATCCCGTTGCCCGCGCATACGAGTTGTTTCCGGCGGGCGGCGTGGGTACGATTGCCGCCTCGTCAAGTTACGATCAGACAGCCGTTTATTACGCAGTGCGCGGCTTCAAGGCGGAAGAACTGGTTTTATGGGAATCGAGCGCGCCGGGCCGCGCGTCTTTTCCAGACGGCGTAACCCGATTTGAGCGCGAAGAATCAGGGACACATCGCTATCTGATTGCCCGCGCATCGGATGAGGAAACGGCGACGGTAATCGAAGCGCTGATGATACAACCGCCCCGCGACCGAGCAGCAGCAGAGTAGGCGCGCGATGCGGCCGCCGCCGCAAAAAAATGGGGTGGGGACATTATTCGTGATAGAATAGCGTTACCAGGTTCAATAATAACAATGTATGCATGTCCTTGTCCCATAATCACCGCGACCGTTACTTGCCGTGACGCGACCGCATCCACCACGCCCAGTTTCGGACAATTTCCGTGGGGGCTCATTCTCGTAATGGGGTTGTTTCTGGGGAGCGCTGCCGACGCCCGAGGCGAATTCACACATGAGGTGGAAACAATTGTGGGCGGCCAGGAGGTCGTATGGGCAAAACCGCTTGACGCCGGACCGATTCGCGTGTTGTTCATTGCGCCTCGGTTTACGCTGGGCGATGTAGCGCATCTTGCGGCGCGACTGGACATGGAATATGAAACCGTTGCATTATGGGATACGCACAATATCGGCTACGATCCCATGGCGTTTACGTCGCTGCCGATGGGGGGAAGCCGCGAGGATACGCTCAAGCGCATTCGCAACAAATTGAAACAGCGGCTTGACGTTATTGTGCTGGCAAATTTCGATACCGACATTCTGCCGGAGAAGCTGTTCTCGGACATACTGGATAAAGTGGCCGACGGCGTCGGGCTTGTAATCGTTCATCCGCAGAATAACGTTGACTCGCCGCTTCATCTTGTGCTGGATGCGCTGACGCCCGCAGAAAATGGTTTCCCGATTGGACACGGCGTGGGGGCGTGCGCATTTCCCGGCGGCTTGCCTCATGATGCGTTTGTACAACAGTTGATACACGGCGATGGCCGCGTTGTTGCGCTTGCATACATGGGCGACTCACCGCGCAACCATGGGCTGATTCAAACGCCATCCGATCCCCTGGATGTAATGCCTTTTTATGAAAACAACGCCTACTCACTGGTTTCACGAGCCCTTTGTATTGCCGCAAGACGGTTGGACGGCGTCAGAATCTCTTCGGTGCAGGACGCGGCCCCACGGGGACCGGCGGAGGATGAAATACCGCCGGACTTCGAACCGGAATTTGTGCAGGCCATGCGCGATTCGGTTGTCGGGCAGCATTCGCGGCCCTTTCGATTGACGTTAAGCAAGCCTGCCGATCGTCGGTACAGCGTCAGCGCCCAACTGCGGCGCGTGGACAGCGATGTGCTGATCTCATGGCATGATCCCGCCCACATCCCACGCGGCGCCGACGCCTATCAGTTTGAGATTCCCGTAGGGCCGGGCGCCTATACAGTGGATGTCTGGCTTCATGGCCGTTCAGGTATTGTGGACTGGTATTCCAAGGACGTTATTTTACCCGGCTGGCCCGAATTCCGGGACCTGGAACTGGAAAAGACCTGGCTGTACCCCAACGATTCTCTCGAACTTTCCCTGGAGGTGCGGCCTGTGGTCAGTCATACACGCAGCGGAACTCTCTATGCGCGCGCAATGGACGGCTACGGGCGGATGGTGAGCGAGGCTGCCTCCGAGTTCTCACACGATGGGGGGCGGATGCGGCTCCGACTGCATTTCGCGGACTTGATCTCCGCCTTGATAAAACTCGAAGTATTTTCCCTGGAAGGAAGCAGGCGTTCCTTTTCCGAATGGGAACTGCACAGCGCTTACCGCGAGGTGCGGTATCTGAGCGTACGGCAGCGCCAGGCGCCGCATAGTCTGGAAATCGTTGTTTCCACCGATACGCCCCCTTATGAGTATGGCATGTTACATTATTTTCGTTCCCTATCACAGCACGGCATTCACTGGCTGCACGCGCCCGCGGGCGAAGCAACCATTGTGCGCGCGGCGCAACAGCATCTGCGTTTGCTGCCGCAGGTGGATGCTGCCGCAAGGGGCGAAGTGGATGCCGAAATGCGGCGTGTGCCATGTTTGAACGACCCTGGGTTTCGCGCCGAAAATCAACAGTTGTTGCAAGAAACTACACTGCGTCATTGGGCGGGCGGTTTTGGGCGGTATTCACTGGGAAACGGCAGCGCCATGAGCGCGACATCGCCGTGGGTGTGCCAATGCCGCCATTGCATCATCAAATTCCAGGAAACCCTTGAGAATAGCTATGGCGATTTGACAACATTGAACGCGGCATGGGAGACATCATTTCCTGATTGGGACTTTGTTGTATTGCCTGCAGCGTTTGGACCCGGCGAGAGCGACATTGTCGCGCCCTGGCTTGATTTCAGACGGTACACGGATCACTCTTTCGCGGCTTATCATCGGTGGGCGCGTCAGGTGGCGCAACACGCCGACAGCAACGCATTCGTGGGGGCGCGCTTTGGTTCAGACACGCAGCCGACGCGAGGCTATCATTGGCCCACCCTTTTTGCCTCGTTGGATTTTGTTGCAGCGCCCTATTCTCCGCTTATGGCGGCGAAAGTACGCAGTTACAGCGCCCATGATTCGTTTTCAGGCGTAACAATAGAAAACGCCTATTCCCTGGGAACACCGGAGATGCATCGGTGGTTTCCCTGGCGTCTGGCACTGGACGGCCTTCAAACTGTATGGTTGGATACGCCCTTTGGCGACAGCCGCAACCCGGCGCCAGACGCGTGGTTGAGTCCCGACGGCGCTGCCACACCCGCATTGCGCGCGCTTACAGAAGCCACGGCGCGGCTTGGCGATACTGTGGGCCCGTTGCTGTATGCCGCCGCGCCCACGCCGCCCTCTGTCGCTGTTTATGACAGCCACGCCTCGCGCCATCTGGCGGATGTGGACGCGCTGTATACGGCATCCCTGGCCGAGGCGCAACAGACCGCCGTGGATATCTTGCAGCTGGCGGGCTATCCCTTCGTTTTCATAGATAAGGCGCGTCTGCTCGAACCCGCCTCCACCTCGTATCAGGTGATTGTGCTTGCCGGGGCACGCGCACTGGATGAAGAAGAAGGCGCCGCGCTCAGGCGTTTTGTTGCCGGAGGCGGCGCGCTTATCGCCGATGTTGTCCCGGGCGATTGCGATGAACATGGTGTGTTGCGGCGCGATTATGTCCTGGGCGATTTATTTGGTGTTCACATTGACGGGCCGCCACGCCCGGTTCCAGGTTTACTGACGATAAAGGCAACGAACACTGACGGCAAATCAGAAGCGGGCGCCGCGCTGGTAAATGCCTCAGTTACGCTGGAAGGGGGCATCGCCCTGGCCGCCGTGGATGAAACGTCGGCGTGGATTGTCAGCCGACAGGGCGAGGGGCATACCTTTTTGCTGAATCATCCCTTTCGCGCTATCGAACGCGACCAGGGAAGACGGCTTGTTCCCCGCGAGTTTCACGCTATCACCACATTCATGGATGATCTTCCGGACATGGCGCCGCACGATAAAGACGCAGACTTTTTAGGAACTGTTCGACGTTATGATTTTGGCAAGACGCGTATTTACGCTGTGTTGCCGGATTATGATGCGCCTTGGCAAAGTATCCGTTTGCCCTTAAAACGTGACGCTATTGTCTATAATGCCCTCACTGGCGACCGCGTCAGGCGTCCCCACCGTGCTCGTTTCAGATTGGCGGGCGGCGAGCCGCTCATTGTGACCGTACTGCCGGAAGCGATCACGGACCTTTACGTCGAGACGCCCGAACACATACATCAGGGCCAACGGCTTCCCATCCATATTGTGGTACAGACTAGCGCCGGTCGCGCGGACGACCATTTATGCCTTGTGGACTTGATACCCCCGAGGGACGCGCCGATCCCCTGGTACCGGCAACTTGTAAACATTCAAGGAGGCGTGGGCGCAACGTTTATACCACTGGCGCTGAACGATACGCTGGGCAACTACACGCTGCGCGTACGCGACGCTTTGACAGGCATGGAAACAGTAACGCCCATTGCGCTTTCTTCGCCCGTCAATTGACAAGAGCAGCCGCAAACTCTCAGCGGCTTTGTGTCGCGCCGATGCCGCGAACATACTACAGGAATATCAACGCCGCTTGTTACGGGCTGCTATCGCAGGCAGTGCTGAGAACGGCGTTTTTATAATGATCGCCAGATTGCGCGAATGCGATCATATCGAAAATCATAGACGGGACCGCCGCCGCGCTGGGTGGCGTAAAAGAGATAAAGACGGCGTTCCCCCGCAATTGTCGTGACCAGTGCCTGGGGCACATGGCAGGCGGCCGTGTCCTGGTCCGGTGGGATATAACCGACGATACGCCAGTGCAATCCATCATCGGAAACCGCTTCACACAATGCGCGAGAACTCCAAAGGCGACTGCTGTCGCTGCGCGTGTCCGTGGGAGGATACCCCACAGGATCAGCAAAAGCATGGTACTTTCCGTCAATAATAACAATGTCCGGGTTTGGCCAATTCTTAATCAGCGGCGCCTTTTTTAGATCGTGTTTTATCTGGAAGCCGTCCGCGTCGCCAAAGGCGCCCGTATTTTCCGCATAACCCATGCATACGCCGCCAGGATGGTTCCAATAGTCAAACCAGAGTTTCCACTTCCCTTCATGCCGCATTAGTGAAGGGCGATGGAAGTCGCAGATGTGCTCGTCTGTTGTTTCAGCATATTTTGCGACATCACTTTCTATCAGCAGCGGCTGCTCCGTCTTTTGCCAGTGTATTCCATTGTCCGAAACCGCGCCCATAATGCAGAGCAGCTGACCATCAAGATGGTCGTGGCTTTTCTTATAATAAGGTTTGCTGGTAGCGCTGTACGCCATGTAATAGCGTCCGTCGTGATAAACCACGGAGGGGTCGCCATTGTGCCATGCGTCATAATATCGGTCGCTTGCGGCCAGGACGGGCGCCCATGCGGCTGGTTCCATTTCGGTGTCCCATTGGTCATTGCCACACCAAACCTCCCAGTGCGCGAGGTCGCTCGAACGCGCATGGTAGATGGCGTCACAGCCGGGAATATCCGGGTTGCCGTCTGCCGTTGCCCAACCAAAAAACCACATACGGTAAGGATACGCGTCATCCTGAATTTCGATGACACAGGGTTGGTACATATTGTGGAAGTTCCAGAGCAGACTTTCAGCGCTCCGCCGCCAGTCGCGCTGCTCCTGGACGGGACGTTCGTAGATCAGCGCTTCGTCCGGGCCCGCATCAATTGTTGCTTGGGCATTGGCGGTAAGTAGGTACAGGCAAGAATAAAAAAAGGTCGCCATGTGTTTCATTATTACGCTTATTCTGACGCTGCGGTTATTCATGTGCATTGTTCCTCCTGTTTGGAATATCATATCAGTATATACTACATAATAGTGACAGGTATGTCTACTTACTTTCTTTGGTCATCGAAGCGGTTGCGTTGATGTGAAAACAAGGGACGCATCCGGCGTTGGTGGTTGTTCTTCGAGAAGATGGGAAAACGTGTTATGAATTTTGTGATGGCGGCAAATCAAGCGGGCGCAGGCGACAAGATTTCCGTTTTGCCAACATTGTACAGCTTCATAATCCTTGTCGTCGTGGTAATTGAAATGATAGTGGCTGGTTTCTTTCTCAAGCGCAAATGGCTTGAGACGCACGAAACACTGCCGATACCGGCGGCGCTGGCCATGATGTTTCTCATGATGTCCCTGTATATGCTGGTCGGTTCGGCCCTGTATTGGTCTAATCCAGTAGAGAACCGCCCGCAAATCCTGTTTTGGTTGCTTGTACTGTATATCCCGTTGTGTTTTCAGTACGGCCTCAATGTTGTCAATGCCATCGTTTGGCGCGCCGCCATGCGTGTGAGTCCCGTGGGTGTGGAGATACCCGATTCGCCTGTGGTAGCCCAGGCACGCAAGCTATTATTGTCTGGAAAAATTGATGACGCAGTTGCTTTGTATACCACCTTCTATGAGCGTAAAGCGCCGGCGCTGGCTGAAGTGGCCCGGATATTGAAATCGGAAGGAAAGACTGAAGAAGCAGTTGATATTTACAAGGAGATTGTGAACGCGCACAGTAGTGACCGGGTACACTGGCCAGAAGCCGCTTACAGTCTCGGAAAACTTTACGAAACTCAGACGGGCCAGGCATCCAAGGCAATTGAATTATACAGACGATTGTTAAATGAGGCGCCCGATAGCCGTTTTACGCACCTCGCGGGCGCCGACCTGGCCCGGTTGATGGTGATGGATGCGGGTTTTATTAAGACATTGCACGAGGATGAGGATGAGAGGATACCCGAAGACCCGTTTTTTGCGCAGCGCAAGAACTTTTTGCAGCAAAGGATGCGTAGTCTTAGGCAGGAACCAGAACAGCATACGGAG
>SLFT01000475.1 GCA_007124105.1 Candidatus Hydrogenedentota bacterium
AAAGATGTGGGACATGACAAGAATACCATGCACACATCGTGTATGGCGTTCTGTTGATATGGGGACGCATACAAAACTTGCGCCATGCGTGAAGTCAACGTTTTTACGGGCTACGGGCAACGCTCGCGCTGAATGTCAGCGCATTGCAGGACTGTAATAGAAAAGGGAGACTGTCTGATGATTATTGCCATAGGTTCCGACCATGCAGGCTATGAAGGCGAACCGCCCTATAAGCCCGAAATATTGCGCCACGTGGCGCGCCTGGGCCATCAAACACTTGATTGCGGCACACACGGCCCGGAATCCGTGGACTACCCCGACTTTGCCAACGCCGTCTGCGAGGCTATCCTCGAGGGACGCGCCCGATACGGCATCCTGGTATGCGGCACCGGCATCGGTGTCAGCATCGCAGCCAACAGACATAGCGGCATACGCGCGGCAACCTGCGCCACCAAGGATATGGCGCGCCTGTCCCGCGAACACAACGACGCCAATGTGATCTGCCTCGGACGGCGCATCTTGTCCCTGCCCGCGTGTTTTGATCTTATCCAAATATGGCTTGACACGCCGTTTAACGGCGGCGAACGTCACTGTCGCCGTATCAAGAAGATGGGGTAAACCCAACCCACAACAATCAATCTGTCATTGACGTTTGCGCGTGAAAATCTGGTAGAATAGCATCGCTATGAATCTTCCCAACATGTTAACATTAGCGCGGTGTGTGCTGGCGGCGTTCTTCGTGCTGCTCATGTCCTTTGACCACGTTGTATGCTATACGGCGGCATACGCGCTGTTCACGGTTGCCGCCATCACGGACTATTACGACGGCAAGATTGCGCGCGAGCAGAATCTGGTGACCAATTTCGGCAAGTTGCTTGATCCTGTTGCCGACAAGATACTGATGGTAGCCGGGTTTATTATGTTGATGCGCGTACCGGACCTGTATATTCCCGGCTGGACGGTAGTGGCGATCCTTGCGCGCGAATTTCTGATTACCGGCGCGCGGTCTCTGGCCGCGTCCGAAGGCGTGGTGCTGCCGGCCAACATCTACGGGAAAGCCAAGACGGCCATCCAGATGACGTATGTATTTGTCATCCTTGCAGCGGTGATCCTGCTGCGGATCGCGCTGGCCGTAACGGTGTTGCGCGAACAACTTCCGGCAGACCCAGAGTCCCTTGCGAACGGTCTCGAGTATCTGTCTCTCATTGGCATCATTTTTGTAGCGGCATACACCATATATTCGGGCGTACAATTTGCCTGGGTAAACTGGAATGCATTGAAACTGCATCAGATGTAGACAGTATGCCCATGGGTTTGAACAGTAGAACTTCCGAGGAAAGCAATGCTGCTTCACCAACGACAATGCAAAGGGAGTCCATGAACAGCGCCTATCCATCGCGCGTCATTGTTGACTTGGACGCTTATGCAACCAACCTCGAGATGGTGCGTCGTCTCGCGGGCGACGCCGCGCTCATTCCTGTCTTGAAAGCCAACGCCTACGGGCACGGGCTGTTGCCTATGGCGCGGACCGCATGCCGCGCCAATCCCGCAATGCTGGCCGTGGCAACCGTAGAGGAAGGCATAACGCTGCGTGAGCATGGCATTACAAGGCCCATACTCGTCATGGTACACCCGCATAGAGACGCGCTGCCCCTGTTTCTGGAGCATCAGCTCACCCTTACCATTGCGGACAGGGAAATGGCGCAACAATTTGGCGCGTTGGCGCGCGACGCAAACCGTATGCCGCCCGTCCATTGCAAGGTTGACACTGGCATGGGCCGTCAGGGCTTCAATTACGACGACGCCCTGGACGGGTTGCAGTTTGTCAGCCGGATCACGCACCTGGATTTGCAGGGCGTCTTCACCCATTTTCCATGCGCCGATATTCCAGACGACAGTTTTACGCACGGTCAGATCAAGGCCTTCAAGCAGCTGCTCAAACAGGTAAACAAAGCGGGGCTCCCCTATGAAATGGCCCACGCCGCCAATGGCGCCGCCATAGTAAATTACCGGAAAAGCATTTTTGATGCGGTGCGCCCCGGACTGATTACCTATGGCGTGTGGCCGACAACACCCGACAAGAACGCGGCGTTTGTAAAGCCAGTGCTCCGCTGGGAAACGACCGTGGTACAAGTGCGCGCGCTGGAGAAAGGCGCGTCCATCGGCTACGGGCGCACCTACATCGCGGATAGCCCCATCAAAACAGCCGTGTTGCCCGTGGGATACGCGGACGGATACAAATACCAACTGGCGAACCGGGCCGATGTGCTCATACGCGGCGAGCGCTGCCCTGTGCGCGGCTCCGTATGCATGGACCAGATAGTTGTGGATGTATCCCATCTGCCCGATGCGGCCTGCGGCGACGTTGCCACGCTTATTGGGGACGATGGCGACGAAAGCATTACCGCCGCTGAAGTGGCGGCGCTGGCCGATACTATCCCCTACGACATTTTTACCGGCATTGGGCCTCGTGTGCGTCGCGAATACAGCGGCAACAAAGACGTACAATGAACGCCGTGTGAAACCAACCTGTACGTCAACAGCGCGTCATGGCCGCCAATACCTGGACAACACACGGCTCAGCGCCGCGCCGCGTCCTCGAGCCATTGCTCGTGCAGCGCGGTCAGTTCCGCCACAATTTCGGGATGCGCATCCGCCAGGTTCCTGGTTTCACCTGGGTCGTCCGCGAGATTACTCAGCCACAACTCCTCGCCGGGGACCACCGTATCTTCCAAAGGTGTTCTTGGCGCGTTGCGCACCAGTTTCCAGTCGCCTTTCAACACCGCCCATTGTTCGCGCAAGCGCCAGTGCAGCGATTCATGAGGCGACGAGGCATCATCACCCTGGATGACATCCATGATGTCATGGCCGTCCAATGTACGGTCGGGCAACTCAAGGCCGCATATCCCGGCCAGTGTGGGCATCCAGTCCATTGCGATGGTGGTCTGGTGGCGCACTTCGTTTTCAGGAACGACGCCCGGCCATGACACAATGCAAGGCATGCGGATGCCGCCTTCGAAGAAGTTGAATTTGTTGCCGCGATAGGGCCCGGCGCTGCCGCCGCCCCAGAAAGCCCGCTCCTCGAGGGAATGGCCGTTGTCGCTGAGGAATACAAAGATGGTGTCTTCGCGCAGGCCCAGCGCGTCAACTTTGTCCATCACCTTGCCAATTTGCGCGTCCAGATTGCTGACGAAGGCGGCATAACGTTTGCGGGGCTGCTCGAGTTTGCCCTCGTACATCGCGTCAAATTCCTGTTGCGCCTGCATGGGGTAATGGGGCAAATTATAAGGCAGATATAAGAAGAAGGGGTCATCTTTGGCGTCATCGAGGAAGCGAAGCGCTTCGCGCGTCATCAGGTCGGGAAAGAACGCGCCGTCCTCGCGCACCATCTCGTCGTTGCGCCACAGGTCGTGCCGGTTTGGCCCGCTCCAATAGAAGAAGTGGGAGTAGTTGTCTATGCATCCTTCCTTGTGCCCGAAGTATTCGTCGAAGCCGCGTTTTGTGGGGCCCATCTCCGGCGCCATGCCCAGATGCCATTTGCCGAAAGCGGCCGTACGGTAGCCGGCCTCTTTGAATAACTCAGGCAGCAGTATCTCATCCGTAGGCAGTCCCGTGCCTTGTGAGGCGTTGCCGCTCAATCCGTTCCGCTCGGGATACCTGCCGGTAAGCAACGCGCCCCGGGAAGGCGAACATACGGTGGACGCCACATAAAATTGCGTAAACCGTACGCCACGCGCGGCCAGCGCGTCCATGTTCGGTGTGCGCAGGTCCGTTGCGCCGTAACAGCCTACATCCACGGACCCCTGATCGTCTGTTAACATCAGTACTACATTCGGACGTCGCTTGCGCGTCGCAGCGTCCGCCTTTTCAGCACCCAGGGCCAGCTGTGTTACGCCAACACCTAATGTTTCCAGGAACATACGTCTACTTACCTCCATCGGGTTATTCTCCTCGTGTACATTCAAAAAATCCATGCAGGGAACAGGCCTGGCCAGATTGTGATATGCGTCGCGAGCGGCCTGCTGCGATGTTTGCTGATTCCGTTTCAGCATAGCACAGGGTACGCGAATATCGCAACGAACTGCTATTTCCCACTACTTGATACACGAAGCGATTCTGGCATACCGCTCATACCCCCGAGTGCTGCCGGCGTTTTCGGGTGCCGCCATGGGTTAGCGCTCATAGATTTCGGACAACCATTCCTCCCAATTATCATCCACCACGGCCATAACCGGCTTGGGCGACCAGTCGTTATGGTACATGGCGAAGGGGTCGTCGGTGTTGGGCGCCACGTTAACAAAATCCCAGCTGAAGCGTGTGCCCTGACGCAAGGCATTGCGCAACAAGTCAGGTACTTCTTCCGGCTTAAAATCGGAGCCGTTTAGCGTCATGTGTTCCGCAATGGCCCATTCGCGCCCGGTTTCTTCCATGACGGCGTACACATTCTCATAGGCGATGTCGTTGGGCGCGCGTACGCCCAAGTGCCAGTGCCAATTTACCTGGATGACGTCCGCGCAAACCAAGTTACGTAGAAACGTTTTCGAGTCGCCGAGGCGCCGATACATTTCCGGGCCGCCCGTTTCTAAATAGTCCACGGCAATCAGAACATCCGCATCCGCCGCCTCACGCATGACTTCAGCATCGCCGTTCACCCAGTCGGCCAGCGCCTCGGCGCGGAACCGATTCCATACAGGGTCTTTCGTAAACGCTTCGGGCACGGGAAAGGATTCCGGCCAGTCCGGCCCTTCCATATCCTTGTCCCGCAGCCAGGACTCATAAGCGCGGCGGGCATGCCGCGAGAAGTCTATCTCCTGGTTGCCGATGTACTGCGGTTCGACCGTGGTTTCAAGGTACAGAATTTTTGAGGCGTCCAATTCGGAAATAATGTTTCGCATGAAGGCGCGCGACGCGGCAAGGTATTCCTGCGAAAACAGGGTGGGTACGGTGGAACCGAAACCGTATTCCGTGTCCGACACTTCCCGGCCCTCGCTGTTCACAGCAACGGCATCCGGGTGTTCTTCCCAGAAACCCGCCGGGAGCAGGCCGCCGCCCACGCCGTAGGTTTCCACCGCAAAACCCACAAACATGCCCCGCTCGCGAATAGCGTCAATCAGTCGCAGCAGCGGCGCCGGCGAGACATCAATGGACCCGTCGCCGGTACGGTCGAAATGGTGCCAGTATGCGGTCAGCCCTACCGTGTTGTAACCCTTCTCTCGCAACGTATCCAGGTCTTCGATGAGTTCATCACAGAATTTCTCCTGTCCGAAATCGCGGAGTGTGCGCGCAATCTTAAGGAATACATGCTCGCCGTCCACATACACCCTGCCGTCCTTCAGCGCGGGCCGGGCCGAGGATTCCATCACATCCTCAACTTGCGCCTCATCGCCAATGACCCCTGGAATTACGGGGGCGGGCAACGCCTCTTCGTCCAGCGCTTCTTCAGGCATTTCCGCTTCGACGGCAGGCGCAAAAAAGAGCGCGCCGCTGATGAGCACAAGGGCGAGTGAAACAGCAAGGACTATTTTGAATCCATGCAGAATGCCCATGCGCACCGCGTATTTGCCGACGAGCGTTGGCACGACAATACCGCCGCACAGGCCCATGGCGAATATCAGCCCGAAGACACTTCCCGCCGTGCCAAGGGGGATGGCGTTGGTCTTGATAAGGGACACGCCGACGATTGTTGGGAAAATGGGTCCGAGCGCCAGCCCCGCCAGCAGCGTACAGGCGACGCTTACGCCGCGCGATTGCGCCATAATCATGCCGCCAATGGCTGCCGCCATGACAGCGGCCAATACGGGCGTCATGATGGCGGGGTCCATGTCAGTGGGAACGGCGGCCACAACGACGCGCGCAAGTATCAGCGCCAGCCAGAACGCGCTGAGCAGCAGGCCCGCTTTTTCATCGCTGAAGCGATACGTTTTAAGATAGGTGGTGACAAAACCCGCCAAAGATGACTGGATCGCGATGGAACAGAACAAGCCAAACCCGCCGAGCAGGACGGCCGGGTTGCCGAGCAACGCCAGCGACGCGTAAACGTCAAAGCCCTCGCCAGGCGGTGGAAAGGTCGCAAACGCTGGAAGAGCAATGGGCACGAACAGAATAACGCCAATAAATCCCAGGCTGATTCCAAATCCCAGTCTGCCGAGCAACAGTGCAAGCACCAGTGGCGTAAGGAGCGTACCCATCCCGAAAAAAATATTGAGCAGGTTCGAGGCGCGCGCTGGATATTGGCCGCTAAACAAAATTGTGGGTCCAAGCACATTACCCACTGTATTGACGCACATGGCCGCCACGCCCAGCACCAGGCAGGAAATCAACGCCGCGCGATAGGAGCGCGCCAAGGAAAGCAGCCAGACGCTGACACCGCTCAGGCCAAAGCCAATAATTGCAATAAGCCGATAGCCTAGTATATCCGTGAGCGGCCCGACAATAAGCGACGCGACAAGACAGCTGAGCATGACCGCCGAAAAAAGCGCGCCGGCCTTGGCGTCGTCTATCATCAACATCTTGGCGAGTTTCAGCTTGATGCTGCCCAAAAACGCGAAGATAACCCCCAACACAAATACGCCCGAAAAGGCGACAAGAGCGGCAATTGACATGAGTAATTCCTTCTGGTTGTTGCTCGTGATGCTGTCGGTTCCAACCTGAATACGCAAAGCCCACTAAAGAACAAACGTTTATTGCAGCAAGGACAGCGCTTCAGGTTATACGTGAACCAACAAACGAATTGCAAACAAAAGCGCTTTCTGAAGAGATAGTTGCGTTAATCCCTCAGCGCCGAATTACCTGTGATATACAGACGCTGTTACTGCGGACATGCGCCTCTTCCTCGACCTGTCATCGCACGGGAACTTTACCTGGTTCTATCCGTGGCCGACAAATGCACGGTTGGTCGCCGACTGGGGCTATGCTGCCGAAATTCTGGAGCAATTCTTGATAACGTTCTGCTTGAAGGGATAACATTAAAGATACGTACGCGTCCCAAGCGTTGTGATACCGGCGGCTGTGCGCGAATAGCACATGCATGGCCTGGTTTTGTTACACGTTGTTGGTATACACGACGTGTAACCGTTGGATACGTTTCCCTTGTACGCCGGTTCATTGACGCGAGTCGGCAGCAACATGCTTGGGCCAAAGGTCAACAACGCAGGATGTCACAGTTATTTCGCGACAATCCACACACGAGACAACGCCATGAACACCGCCCAGATAATAGACCAGTTGCGTAATGACGCGGATTTTTGCCAGCACCTTACCGCGTGGCGCTCTTTTGCCCCGCGTGAGGGCACGTATGCTGAGTTCCCAGGCGCCGCGCATCCGGAACTCATCGAGGGATTGCGCAAACGGGGCATCACAAATTTGTACACCCATCAGCGGGACGCGTTCGAAGCGCTCGAAACGGGCAAGCATGTCTGCGTTGTAACGCCGACGGCGTCAGGCAAGACTTTGTGTTACAACCTGCCCGTGCTTAACCGGTTGCTCGATGCGCCGCACAGCCGCGCATTGTACCTGTTCCCCACCAAGGCGTTAAGCCAGGACCAGGTTGTGGAATTGACGGATACGATTGAGACGCTGGACGTGAAGATAGGCGCCTATACCTTTGACGGGGATACGCCCACGTCTGCTCGCAAATCGGTGCGCAACGCGGGGCACATTGTGGTGACGAATCCAGACATGCTGCATGCGGGCATCCTGCCCCATCATACCATCTGGATACGGTTGTTCGAGAATCTGCGTTATGTGGTCATTGACGAGATTCACCACTACCGGGGCGTATTCGGCAGTCATCTGGCAAACGTCCTGCGCCGGCTGAAACGGATATGCGCGTTCTATGGTTCCTCGCCCCAGTTCATCTGTTGCAGCGCCACCATCGCCAATCCCCGCGAGCTGGCGGAAAAGTTAATCGAAGCGGAGGTGGAACTGGTAGACAACAACGGCGCGCCCTCGGGCGAGAAGCATTTCCTTTTTTTTAATCCGCCTGTGGTCAACCGCGAGCTGGGTATACGCGCATCGAGTGTGAAACAGGCGGGTCGCCTGGCGACGTCGCTGCTGTTTCGCGATGTGCAGTCCATTGTGTTTGCGCGCAGCCGTCTGCGTGTCGAAATTATTAGCACCTACCTCAAGGAAGCGGTACGAAAGAAGGGCGGCGATCCGGACAAAGTGCGCGGTTACCGGGGCGGCT
>SLFT01000256.1 GCA_007124105.1 Candidatus Hydrogenedentota bacterium
CCCGTCACCTCGGTGAATTGCCGCCGCTTGATGAGCCGCCACTCGTCGGCGCCGTCCCAATCACCCAACGCGCCCGCGTCTTCATCGGTCTCCGGCTCGGGGTCGAACTGGTAGTCGAAGGGCTGGAACGGGTCAACGCTTCCCGCGGGCCATTCCCCGTTGTTCGCCAGCACCAGCCGGCCCTGGCCGGTGTAGGCGCCCTTGGCCTGCCAGCCCGGAACCGGGCGCGCGTACACGAGCTTCACCGCCAGGGTATGCACGTCCACTTCGTACAGGAGCCCCTCCATGTCGAAGTGATAGACCTTGTTCTCGGGATCGCGAAGGTGGCGGGCCGTTCCCGTGAGCCGCCCGAAAAGTTCGTTCCGTTCCGGGGCCTCGGGCGCGCTTCCCATGGGAATCACCCGGATGTTGCGGTCCGCGTCCACAAGATACGGGCCGATGAGGAGCTGGTTCGACTCGCGGTGAATCATGCGGTTGGCGGGCGTGCCGCCCACGCTGTCCGGGAAATACTCCCGGTTCAGGTCCTCGTCAATGATCCATAACTTATCCGTGCTGCCTTCGGGGGAATGTTGATGATAGGTAATCACCCAGAGGCGATCTTGCCACGCCGCCACGGCCCCCACGCCGCACTCGCCCCGCCTGTCCCTGTTGAACATGGTGAGATGCGGATACCGCCCGCTGACCCGGAAATGCCTCGGATTACCCGCCACGGCCTGCGCGGCCCCCTGCGGCGGCGTCCCTATCAATCCCAGGCTCGTACCCGCCGCAGCGGTGGCCGCCAGAAATTGACGGCGCGTCAACCCCGTCGCTGATCTCTTCTTCATCGCGTTCTCCTTGTGTCCTGAGATAGTTCCGGGAAAAGTATGTTTACCTCGCATCCTTTTTGCCTTTCGGGCCCGGTTTCTTTGGGTGCAGGGTGCGTCCGCAAAGCGATTCAACCTGCGAAATGAACGCATCGTCGCCACAAGGGCGGCCCGTCCTTCGGCAGGATTGCAATTGCGCCAAGGGTGCCTCTTCCTCATCCAGGCGAAGGAACGCTTCCCAATCCTCTATTTCCGAACACAAGGGCGCTGCCTGCGCCACACCATCATCTGCTCCAGACAGATGGGCGCGCGCGCTACTCCAACGATAGGCGCCCGCATCGGTCACCAGTCCGGCGCGCACAGGGCTTAACTCAATATAGCGCACCGCCGCCAGGGTGTGCCGGTAATCCATCACAAGTTGCTGAGAGGCAATGGCGCGTAAAGAATTGCTATACTACCTGTGACGCTGGAATAAGTGGATTATTTTTCAGGCTGAACTTACACATAAAGGAACACGGTTTATGCCGTCAACACTTGGATATGATGGGTTGACGCAGATGCTTCACGGCGCCGCGGATGCGATACGCGACAACCACACGACGCTGTCGCAACTGGATTCAGTAGGCGGCGACGGCGATCACGGGGCTACCATGATGCGCGCCATGACGCGGGTGGAAGCGGCGATCAAAAGCTGTGAAACACCCACAGTGAAAGCGCTGCTTTACGATGTGGGCTGGGCGATTCTCGGCGTGGACGGCGGCGCAACGGGACCGCTGTTTGGCGCGTTGTTTATGGCCATGTCTGAGGCAGTGGGAGAGGCTGAGGCGCTGGACGCGCCGTTGCTGGCCCATCTGTTCGAGGCGGGCCTCGAGGGCGTTGCCCGGAATACCAGGGCGCAACCCGGCGACAAGACCATGATTGACGCGCTGACGCCGGCGGTAGAGGCAATGCGCGCGGCGGCGGACGCGGGCGCGGACGTGGTTGAAATGCTGCGACGCGCCGCGAGCGCGGCCCACGACGGAGCCGCGTCAACAGCAACCATGCAGGCGCGGTTTGGCCGCGCAAAGAATATCAAGGAACAAAGTATTGGTCACCCGGACCCGGGCGCTACATCCACCGCGCTCCTGTTCCAGGGCTTTCAGAAAGGAATCGAGAAACATGCCTGACGCAGACAACGCAACAACCGAAGTATCAAAACAGTATGCAGTGGACATCCCCATGGAAACGCCGGGGTTCTTCCTGAAAGGGTCGGCCCACCTGACCTGGGGCATGAAGAACCGGCTTGCCCGTATTTTTAATCCCGAGAGCGGGCGCACCGTGATGCTCGCTTTCGATCACGGCTACATCATGGGACCGACCACGGGGCTCGAACGCATTGATCTCGTCGTGCCGCCGCTTATCCCACATGTGGATTGTCTGATGTGTACCCGCGGCGCGTTGCGCGCCTGCATTTCGCCGGAAGTGGACAAGCCGGTTGTGATGCGGTGCAGCACCGGCGCCACGGTGCTCAAAGACCTCAGCAACGAGGTGATTGGCGTTACGCTGGACGAGGCGCTGGCGCTGAACGCCGCCGCAGTGACGGCCCAGGCCTGTATCGGCGCGGAATACGAGAAGGAATCGCTGGCGAACCTGGCCTACCTCATCAACGAAGGCGGACGCGTGGGCATGCCCGTGCTCGGAGTGACCGCCGTGGGCAAGGAGATGGTGCGCGACGCCCGGTATCTTGGGCTTGCGTGCCGCGTGATTGCTGAGTTGGGCGTTCACTTCGTGAAGACCTATTATTGCGAACCCGGCTTTGAAGAAGTTGTGGCCGGCTGCCCCGTGCCTGTGGTAATCGCCGGCGGCAAGAAATTGCCCGAAGCGGACGCGCTCGCCATGGCCTACAAGGCCATTGATCAGGGCGCGTTGGGCGTGGACATGGGCCGCAATATATTCGCGGCGGACGATCCGTGTGCAATGGCGCAGGCAGTCGGCGCGGTAATCCATA
This sequence comes from Candidatus Hydrogenedentota bacterium, assembly GCA_007124105.1. Classification (GTDB taxonomy): domain Bacteria; phylum Hydrogenedentota; class Hydrogenedentia; order Hydrogenedentales; family CAITNO01; genus SLFT01. The sequence continues at coordinate 2,791 of SLFT01000256.1, forward strand.
AGAATGAGCGCCCCGAAAGAGCGTTTGAACTGTATAACGACCTGAAGAAACGGTAGCGCGGCCTTCAGACGCAACCCCGTCGGGGTAAACCGGAGGAGGCTGGCGCCAACCACCCAGGGTAGCGGAATACCGCAACCCTCGGCCGGGTTATGGAATCCCCCTTGGATATTGAATATCAAGTACTCCCATAGCAGCCACCCACAGATGTGGGTAATAACAAGGATGCATATTACGGCGCGCAGTGTTACCTTAACAAGTCTATGTGAGTCAGATACTACACCAGATATGGTATTGTAGGCGGACAAAGAATGTCTTTGGCCGCCGTAACAGATTGAAGGAGCCAGATATCATGGAAATCAGCAGACGTACAGCCCTCAGGGGCATGGCAGCGGGCGTGGCCGGATCGGTCATGCTGAACGCGTATGGAGATGAACCCGTGGCAAGACTTGACAATGACGCATTTTACACGAACGGCGAATTTGACGTTGAAAAGGCCAAACAGGCTTATTACGACATGATGGAGCGTTTTAACTATCCCATTGTGGATAGACTTCGCACTGAAGAGTTCTGGGCCGTTGACTTCGGCATGGGCAAATTTACTGAAGTGGGCATGGCCGGCATCTTCTGGGTGAACAACGAGGAACACGACTATTTTGGTCATGAGATTTACTTGTTGCCCGGCCAGATGATCCCCGAACACCGCCATCTGCGCACGGCGGAAACAAGGCCGAAAATGGAAGCGTGGCAGCCCCGGCACGGTTGGGTGTACATCTACGGCGAGGGCGACCCCACGCCGGGCGTGGAAGCGCGCATCCCGGCGTCACATCAGGAATGCGCCGTGGCGCGCACGGAGCAACAGCTGATGCCGGGTGAAGTAGGCATGCTCGGCGGCCCAGAAGAATGGCATTGGATGCTCGCCGGCCCGGAAGGCGCCATCGTAACGGAATACGCCAGCTATCACGCGGACGATGCGTTGCGGTTCAGCAACCAGGACGTGCAATTCTGAGTCAAACAGATTAAGAACAGCCTGAACGGCGCGGCATGTATGACGCCATAAGGACACACGGGAGATGTCTTTGACAGCGCCCTTGTTTTCTTGGGCGTCCTGCATGCCCTGTCCGTTCTATGTACCCTATATATCCCACCCCATATCGAGGTTTATTCCATGACAACAAAGCGATACGCCCTGGTTTTGGTGCTGGCGTTGGCGGCATTGACCTGTTGCCCCGCCACAGCGACAGAAGACAACGAGGTGGCCCGCCTGTTTGCGCAGCGCGACACATGGGCGGAAACGCTGCTTGCCACCCGCGCAAACTACCTGCGGTGGCAGACAGAGCGCCAGGCGTCAGACGCGCTTGATATTGCGCCGTGGTACGCCACGGACCCAGTCTCGGCGAAAAATTTCGATGACGCGTTGTTTCCCGAGCATGGCGTGGATTTGAACAGTCGCGACGACGACAACCGGCGTCAATGGCGCAGACGTACCGCGTGGCGCGACGGCGCGGTCCATGCACTGCCCGCCAAGGACCATGCCGCAACGTACCTCTTCCGCATTATTATATCCCCGCGCAACGCGGCGGTCGCTGCCCTTATCGGCAGCGACGACGGCGTCGCGCTGTGGTTAAACGACGAGCTGTTGTTGTCGCGGGATATAGCGCGTGTCGCGGCGCCCAACCAGGACGAGGTCGTGTTGCCCCTGAAAGCGGGTGAGAACCGACTCCTGATGAAAATCTATAACCGCACCGGCGGCCACGGCTTCTATTTCGCGCTGGGCGAAGACCCCGCGTCTCCGGTATGGGAACAGCTGGCGCGGACATTCCCCGCAGAAACGGCCATGGCGCAACGCGACCTCGGGGACGGCGTCGCGCAGACGCTGCTGAGCGCGCCCGATGGGCTGGAACAAATCCCCGGCATGATCGAACGCGTCTTGCGTGATGTTGCGCCCCATGAAAACGCTTTGCGTACGGAGCTCGAAACGTTGCGCTCGGATGATGTTGCGCCGGATGATCCCCGATGGCTTGCCCTGTACACAAAAAGCGGCTTAACACGCGCGGGCGTGGCTGCGTTGCAATCGTTCAACGTTGCGGCGTTGCGCCGTGCTATCGGGCATCTTGCCGACGCATTTCCAGACGCCTACCCCGACGGCGCGGCTTATCTTGCGCGGCTGGACGCCATCGAGGCGTCCCTGCCCGCGCTGACAGAGAAGATGGCAACCCATCCGGATGCGGCGGCGCAAGAAATCGAGGCGATACGCGCCTTTGAACGCGAAGCGCTGCTGGCGAATCCGTTGCTGGACTTTGACCAGATACTGCTGGTGGCGCGCGGCGAGAACCAACAGGGCTTGCCCCAGAACTGGCAGGGCAATTGTTCGCTGCCTCGTCGCGGCTATGACAATCGAATCGCGTTGCTCGACATGAACGCCCTTGATGGCGATATGGACACGTTGTATCAGCCCGAGGACAGCGGATTTGTCGGCGATATTGATTTACATTATGATGCCGACCGGCTGTTGTTCTCCATGCCGGGTTCCCACGGCCGCTGGCAAATCTGGGAGATGGCCATTGACGGGTCGGCCTTACGCCAGGTGACGCCGGGCGAGGAACCTGATGTAGACAATTACGACGCCGTCTACCTGCCCGATGATCGCATTATCTTCGATTCCACGCGCATCTTCCAGGGCATACCCTGTGTTGGCGGCGGCGATACAGTGGCCAATCTGTTTCGCATGGACAACGACGGCGGCAACGCCCGCCAACTTTGCTTCGATCAGGACCATAACTGGTCGCCCGTGGTGATGAATGATGGACGCGTTCTGTTCACGCGCTGGGAGTATTCGGACACGGCCCACTACTTCACGCGGCTGTTATTCAGCATGAATCCGGACGGCACCAACCAAATGGAATACTACGGCAGCAACTCCTATTGGCCGAATTCCATGTTTTATTCGCGGCCCATACCCGGACACCCCACCAAGGTTGTCACCATTGTTTCCGGTCATCACGGTGTGCCGCGCATGGGCGAACTTGTGTTGCTTGATCCCGGCAAGGGCCGGCACGAGGCGGACGGCGCGGTACAGCGCATCCCCGGCTATGGCGAGCCGGTCGAACCGATTATTGCTGACTACTTGGTGGATAATTCCTGGCCGAAATTTCTGCATCCCTACCCGTTGAGCGACCAGTTCTTCCTGGTCTCCTGTAAACCCACTCCGAACGCTGCCTGGGGGATTTATCTGGTGGACGCGTTCGACAACATGTTGCTGCTGCGCGAGGAGCCGGGCGATATGCTGCTCGAGCCCATCCCGCTGCGAGCGCGCGAGCGTCCGCCGGTTGTTCCCGACCGGGTCAACCTGGATAAGGACTATGCCGAGGTCTACCTTACGGATGTGTACGCCGGCCCGGGATTGAAAGATGTCCCCCGGGGTACGGTAAAGAGCCTGCGGCTGTTCGCGTTTCATTACGCCTACCCGCAGATGGGCGGACACGAACATGTGGGCGTTGAAGGTCCGTGGGACGTACGACGTATTCTCGGCACCGTACCGGTGCTCGAGGACGGGTCCGCCTATTTCACAGTACCCGCCAACACGCCTATCGGCGTTCTGCCGCTGGATGACGAAAATAAGGCGTTGCAGGTGATGCGCTCCTGGTTTACCGCCATGCCCGGCGAAGTGTTGTCCTGCGTAGGGTGTCACGAACCGCAAAACATGGCGCCGCCTCCCGAGGCGACGCTCGCTTCGCGCCGCGCGCCTGACGAAATTGCGCCCTGGTACGGACGCGCGCGCGGGTTCAGTTTCCATCACGAGGTGCAGCCCGTGCTGGACCGGCACTGTGTGGGTTGTCACAATCCGGAGAAAGCGGAACTGGACGGGCGTCCGGATTTCAGTCATCACGAACGCCGTGGTTGGGCAAACTTCAACAAGTCTTATCTGGCGCTGCATCCCTATGTGCGGCGTCCCGGCCCGGAGAGCGATTACCATGTCCAGATTCCCCTCGAGTGGCACGCGAATACCAGCGAATTGATACAAATGCTGGAAAAAGGACACAAGGGCGTGGAACTGGACGCTGAGGCCTGGGACCGGCTGGTCACGTGGATTGATTTGAACGTGCCCGATCACGGGCGCTGGACCGACCATCGTCAGATACCCAACGATTTCCACCTGCGACGCGCCGAGATGCGCGCCAAGTATGCCTTGATGCCCGAGGACGACACAGAGGACCCGTTGACGCCGGCGGATTATCCCCGCGATTTTCTGGAACCGACCCCGTCGGAACTTGATAAAACCGTGCCCGATGTGGATGGCTGGCCCTTTACGCTGGAAGAGGCGCAGGCGCGGCAGGAGTCGCTGGGCGTACAGACGCGGCGTACCCTCGAGCTCGGCGACGGTGTAACCATGGACTTTGTATTGATTCCCGCCGGCGAATTTGTCATGGGCGGCACGGCGCACCCTGATGAATTGCCCATGACGCCCGTCCACATCGAAGAACCCTTCTGGCTGGGCCTCACCGAGGTGACGAACCAGCAGTATAACCGCTTCGATCCGGAGCACAATAGCCGGTATATCAACCAGCATCATAAAGACCACACCACCGCCGGTTATCCCGCGAACAAACCGGAACAACCGGTCATTCGCATTTCCTGGCACGAAGCGCTCGCCTTCTGCGACTGGTTGTCGGAAAGCGTGGGAGAAGCGGCCACCCTGCCCACGGAAGCGCAGTGGGAGTGGGCCTGCCGCGCAGGCAGCGCTGAGCCATTATTCTTTGGCGACCTGGACACCGACTTCAGCGACTACGCGAACCTCGCGGATTATTCGATGCGACTGCTCGCCGTACATGGCGTTGATCCCAAACCCATACCCAATCCAAACGAATACCAAAACTTTTTGCCTCAGGACGACCGTTTTGATGACGGGCAGCGGATAGTAGCCGAGGTTGGCTTGTATCAACCCAATCCCTGGGGCTTGCGCGACATGCACGGCAACGTAAGTGAATGGACGCTCAGCGCCTACAAACCGTATCCCTACGATGCCAACGATGGCCGCAACGACCACGACAACAACGACAGGAAAGTAGTGCGCGGCGGCTCCTGGCGTGACCGGCCCATGCGCGCCCGCGCGGCGTTCCGACTTCCTTACCAGCCCTGGCAAGGCGTGTTCAATGTCGGGTTCCGCGTTGTTATCCCCTATGAAGACGGCGACGAGGTACTGCTCGCCGGAGAATAAACATGACTGGTGGGTGAAGCGAAGCGCCAATATGCGGACTACGTATTGCGCGGTTCCAGCGTGAAAGCAAACTTCTGCCCGAAGGGCGTTCGATCCCTGGCGTCAAAAGACAGTACAACTTCGGTAATGGCCGTCAACGGTGTTTCAGC
>SLFT01000459.1 GCA_007124105.1 Candidatus Hydrogenedentota bacterium
GGCCGCGTCCACGTCCTGCAACGTTTCCAGAAAGAAGCCATCATAGACCAATACGAAGCGCTTTATCGTGAAGCGTTGCAGCAACGCGAACAACAGTCCGACAAGCGGTAGCGGCTCACTGCGGCGTCTTACGAAAATCCCGCGGAAAATTATCCGGCAAACCGACGGCCTTCGTCAAGCATGGCCAGGTAGTTGTCGAGAGGAATATAGTTGGCGACGCTGTTGCCGGTGCCGAGACAGTAGCCGCCGCCGGGATGACAGGCCTCGAGGGTTGCGCGGACGCGCGCGCGCGTTTCCGCTTCGTCTGCGCGGCAGAGGAAGTCCACGTCAATGCCGCCGAGCAGCGCAATATCCTGGCCATGGCGTTTCTTTGCTTCAACCACCGGTTCGATAACATCCTCGAAGGAATGTTTTGCGTCAATTCCCACGTCATGGATGAGGTCGTCCATAATGAGGTCGAGCCTGCCGCAGGAGTGGAGGAGATAGGGGCGTCCGGCTTTGTGCGCAATTTCCGCCAACGCTTTGTGTCCCGAGAGCACGAATTCACGCATGTCCGCCGGTCCAATCAGCGGTCCGTTCTTGAATCCCATGTCGTCGCTGCCCCAGAGCGCTTTCACGCAGGAGAACTGGGTCATCAACCGCGCCACATGGCAATCGCGTTCAAATATTTTCTCGTAGATGGCCTGTACCAGGTCGCGGTTCTCGAACAGGGCCGTGCAGAAGGTGACGTAACCCATAAGCCAGCAGAGGTGTTCCGCAAAGTGACCAAAACCGCCGCCCGCAACGATGCACATATTGTCCGGAAGATTTGCTTCGTACCATTCCAGCGTTTTCGTTGTGATTTCTTCGATTCGGGGCCAGGGGTATGCCTCGAATTCCTGCCAATTGGTGATAGGCCCCCGGTTCTCATCCACGTACACCCGTCCGCCGTCCCGTTGCAGTTCTGAAGCGGTGTCCGGCGTCTGGTGTTGGTGGAAGGTCAGCGCGACGTTTTCCGCGCCGCAGCGGATAAAATCGTAGCCCAGAAACGATTGCAGGGCAATCTGGCGGCGCATCGGGTAAGCGTCATCATCCTTATCCAGACCGTCATCCACGCCATAGCGCGCGCAGATAGCGTCCTGTACCTCCGGGTCCAGAAACAATTCAACGTGATGTACGCGTCGGGGCGCGCCTGATCGGCGGATACACACCAAAAACTGTTCCCAGTCCGGTTCAATGATCCTGGAAAAAGGGGTATTCACAACGTATGTCTCCCTCTGTACACAAGAACACGACGGCAATCGTGCGGAATACAGGTATTAAAACACTTTGTCCAGGTAGACCGCGTCTTTGTCGTTGAAGTGCGCGCTAGTCATGACCGTCGGGCTTACATAAACATGCTCATCGGGGCTTGTACCGCCAATTTTCACATGCGCGCTGCGCAGCCCACCAAACCACCAGCGTCTGTCGCAGATATATACGACGTCGCCCGCCTCCGCGGCCATCTTTTCCATTGCGGATGCGGGCGCCAGGATTTTGTCGGATTCACCTAATGCATCATCGGGCACTACGCGGGCATGGGCGATCTGGCCTCGTTTCCTGTTGAGAGCGCCGCCCTTGAATACGCGCATGGCGTCTACCTGTGAGCCGTTGACAAGGCCCAGGATTTTCGCGTAAGGCTGCGGCGTAGTCAGCAGCGCTACCGGAACACCGATGGCCGTGCTGGCTATCAGTCCGAAGAAGGCGCGGGTAAAGGAGTAGCTGGCGGGCCCCATGCCAAAAGAGAAATAATGAAGTAGCCAACCGTCAAAGGGCTTGAAGAAAGAAAGCGCCACAAGCGCGCCGCCGCCGATCATGGTGGCCAGCGCCGCCTTCGGATTAAAGCGTCGCCACATCAGCCCGAGCAGTATCGCCATCAGAATAGGCGGCGTCACCGCCGCGGTAAACATGGCGTGCGCCGAATAAATAGTGCCGTGTGACATGGCCGGCACCAGGGCCAGTCCGATGGCCGCGGCGGACAGACTGGCCAGACGCGCTACCAGCAAGTAATGCTTGTCTTCACGGTCGCGGGAAATATAAGGGCGGTAAATGTCATTTACAAATACAGCGCTCACGGCGTTAATCAAGGTGTCGGCGGTGCTCATGAGCGCTGCCATCAACGCCGCCAGGACGAATCCGAATACGCCCGGGCTGCACAGGAACCGCGCCGCGCTTACGAAAGCGTTCTGTGCCGTTGTTTCTATGGCGCCGTTCGCGCTCAATACATAGGCGACCCAGCCGCCGCCGCTTACTGCTATTGCCGCGAGAGGCGACAATACAAGCAGCCACACGGTTATCATTTTACGGGCGTCTTTCATGCCGCGCAACGCCAGGAACCGCATCATGATGCCCTGGTTCATCAACAGAAACGCGCCTGTATTCGCCAGCCCGTCCTGCACATAGATGCCGATGAAGCTGAAGTTTTCCGGGCTGTTGAACTCAGAGAACGCATAGCGATGGCTCTCGGGTAAAAGCGCCCAGAAATCAACGAATCCGCCCAAATGAAGTACGCCCGCGAGAAACAGGCCCAGCCCCGCTACGAGCAGCAAAAAGCCTTGGGCCAGGTCGGTCATGATCACCGAGGTTTGGCCGCCCGCCAGTACATACAACGTGACCATCACGCAGGCCACAGCCGCGCCGGTAAACTCGTGCCAGCCGAGCACGGGGTGCAACGCGCGGCCCAGGGTGAGCAGGTTCACTCCGACATATCCGATGAGATACAACAGGATGAACAGAGTGGCGGTAACGCGCGCGGCGCGCCCGAAACGGCGCTCGAAGTATTCCGGCACGGACTGGATGCGCTGGTAATAGATGATCGGCAGCCACACCAGCAGCAGGATGGGCGCCCAGAACCAATCATTCAAATAAGCCTGGGTGCTGCTTATGCCGTGCTGATAGCCGACCTCGCTGTATTTGATAAAGCTGTAACTGCCCACCAGCGTGGCCACGGCGGAAAAGGCGATGAGCCACCAGGCAAAACGTTGACCGCCGAAAAAGAAGTCTTTGGTGGTGGAGGAATAGCGTCCGAAATACAGGCCGAATCCAACAACAAAAAGGAAGTAGCCCGCCATAATGACGTAGTCGGTATTGGTTCCCATCGGTTGTGGCGTCATGGCGTCGGCGGCTCCGGTACGAAGGGCAGGTAAAAGGTAAACAGGCACGAGACGATCAGAAAGGCGATGTAGCCTGCCACCAGGATATAAAGGACGCGTCGGTCTTCCGGTTCATGCCAGTCGGTATAACCGCTTTTCAATCCGGCCCATAGACCTACGCCGCCCAATAGCGCGCCTATGCCGAATTGCACCAGGATTGGCAATATTCTTAAAGAATCCATGTCTGATCCACTCCACTTGAATTGGTTCGCCTATTCTAAAGGATTTAGAAAGCTAACGCAAATCGCTTTGTGGCAGCGTGAATAACCGCTTACGTATTTATTTGGGTTGCGGGCAGCGACCGTATTACGCGGACAAAGAAACAGTGGATATACGGCGCAACGTTTCCAGTGTTCGCAACGGGTGCGCCAGAACGGTTCTTGAATCTTCGCAGCCAATTCGTTCAAGAAGTGCAGCAACGGCGTCGGGAGCGGCGACATCTGGAAAAGCCGTGTCGCGCAGGTGATGTATGAGCTGGATTGTGCGCAGCCCGTCAAACCAGACATGAAACTGACGCAGACGGCCTGGCGACGTCGAATGATTGGCCGCTATCTTGTCCCAGTATACGGGAAAATTTCGCGCGTCAAGGAATCGGCCCAGCTCTGGATGTATGGCATTCGCCTCATCGCGTACCAACATACCTGGCTGCAGAATCGCTGCGGCGGCCAGGGTCAGCCAGTCGCGCAGGACGCGATATGAATCCGGGTGAAACAACGTGGCGCGCGACTCCGCTGCTACCACGCGACCCGTGCCGAAAGGAGTGCGTTCTGAACAACGACCGGCGGGATAAACCAACGCTCCGGGAATCGCTTCAAGCCGGCCCGTTTTGACCAGTTGCTGCATAAAATAGAAATCTTCGCCCGCCTGGCGGCGGTTCATGCCGCCTGCCGCGGCGTACGCGCGCGCCGTACTGGACATAATAGAACCCAGCGCTGGATACGCATAAGGCGAGCCCGCCCAGCGCAAAGCAATCTCATGGTAACGCATATAGATTTCATACGCAAGCATGGCTTGTCCCGTCGGCGTGTCCGGCGCCTCGATGGGATGCCGATAAGAGGCATAACCACCCCAGCGCTCTTGCCCCCTGTAGAACCTGTGCAAGGCATCGCAGTACCCCGGCGCAGGCGAGGAATCAGCGTCCAGATGGACAATGGGCGTATCGAGGCGGCCCGTTTCCCGCAGCAGCCGCAGCGCGTGGTCGCCGCCAATTTTACGCGCCAGGCCCACCCCGTCTTTTGCGGGCAGCGCGTATCCAGGCGACGAAGCGTCCACCCAGGCGAGGGACAGGGGCGCAAAATGTTCTTGCGCGGCAAAGGAATGGAGTGATTCCAGTGTTTTTGCGTTATCGGCGATGTCCGCGGGGTTGGCGCCATGCGCGATATCGCGGTTGTTTACAACTACAATGACCTGCGCGTCTGTTTGGGATGCCTTGGCGGAGGCGCGCAGTGCGTCCAGGGTGTTGAACAGGAACGCTGACTCCGCGAGCGCGGGGATCACAAAAACACAGTCGGCATCCGACGCCGCCGCGCCTTCCAGAAGCCGCGGAGTGGCAATCGCGCGTTTTTTAAGGTATGTGTCAATGTCGGAATGCAATAGTGAAGCTCGATGTAGATTTCAGATATCAATGGAGGCACAGGTGATTTGATGCCAGCCGGGCCAATTTGTTGTTACTCCTTCAGGGCATCCAATGCGGTTGTTAATTCATTGTCTGGCAGCCAGTGAATAATAAAGCCTTTACGTTCCATGCCCCGGAACCAGGTGCGTTGGCGTTTCGCGAATTGGGCGATGGCGCTGTTCAGTTTCTGAAACAGGTCGTTTTTATTTGTTGTCTTGCCTTGCAGATATGCGGCCACATACCGATATTCAAGCCCCAGTGATTCCAGTCGCTCCCAGGAATAACCGGCGGCATGAAGCCCCGCCACTTCTTCTATCAGGCCCGCCTCAAGCCGTTCGCGCAACCGCGCAGCAATACGCTTGCGCAACAGCTCCGGCGGAAAGGCAATGCCCAGAATGCGCGGGGACACTTTGGGACAGGGCGGCGGCGGATGCTCTCGCGCGTATTCCGCTATTTCAATGGCGCGAATGAGTCGGTCGCGGTCTTTGGTGTCCGTAATATTGTGCAGCTGTCCCCGCGTTTTTTGAAGTGTGGCCAGCAGTTGTTTATCGTCAAGGCGCATCAATTCTTTTCTCAGTTCGCTGTTCTCCGGCGTTGGCCGCATGGCATAACCGCAAAGCACGGCGTTTAAGTACAGTCCCGTGCCGCCCACGATTACGGGCAAGCGCCCGCGACGTCGTATGTCCTCGAATACGGGATAGAACGCTTGCTGATAATGAAACACGCTGTACTCGGTATGCAGGTCCGCCACGTCTATCAGATGATAGGGAATGGAGTGCCCGTCACCTGTATATGCGTCAAGGTCTTTCCCAGCCCCAATATCCAGACCACGATACACTTGACGCGAGTCCGCTGATATCACTTCGCCGTTCAAGAGGGCGGCCAGGCGTACGCCGAGTTCGGTCTTGCCGCTTGCCGTGGGGCCGAGCAGAACGATACAGTTGTTTGATTGCGTATCCATGAGTAGGCATATAATAGGCGCTAGTATCGTGTTGAAACAATATCAACTGTGTTGCCGTGTGCTGCGTCTGGCGCAAGACGACGCGTAACTTCCCGTAACAGGTGGAATTGCGAATGCTCGCCAAATTTTCCCGGATTTTGCTATTGACGGTGTCTCTCGTATGCGTTGTCGTCACGCATGCTGTGGCCGATCGCTATTACATGGACCATTATTATGTCGCGCCGCCGGTGGTTGAAGAGGACGAAGCGGTGAAGGCGGCTCTGGAAAACCGGTATCCCCTGCCTGAACCCACGGTGCGCGCATGGTTGGGAATGTTCATGCCTGCGGTTACGCTACCGGACTTCGTTTCGCTAAAACAGTTGGCGGCCGAGGCGCCGTCGCATTATGTGGCTGTGGGCCGTCGAATAGATATGGAGGCGGCCCAGATATTTGACGCAGCGAAACTGTTTGACGGTGAAGGGCTGTACCTCGCGTCTGTGACGTCGCCAGGGGCATTTGGAGTGCGATTGCAGGTGGACCTGATGGGCTTGCGCGGCGGTGAGCGCCTGTGGTTGCTGGACGCGAAGGGCGACGCCGTTTTCGGGCCTTATACAGCGGACAGCGCGCTGGCCGGCGGACAGTGGCTGCCGCCCACCATCGGCGATTCGGTTGTTCTCGCTTTGCAGTCCAATGATGGCGCACTGCCTCTGATGACGGTAAACTACGTGTCACATTTTTATAAGCCACTTGTCGAAAAGCAATTGCCCTGCAACATTCCTATTGCACAAGACGCCGTTACTACTGTACAGGAAGTTTCTGCGGGCGTAGGACGGTTGCTGGTGGCATACCAAAGCGGTGGACAGGGATTGTGTACGGCCACCTTGTTGAACTCGTATCAGACAAGGGGCGGTGTTCCCAAGCCTTATCTTCTCAGCGCCTGGCATTGTTTTGGCGATCGCGTTGATTATGAGAGTCTGACCATATATTGGGATTATAGGCGCGAGGATGCGGACGGCGGCGATGCGCCAAATATTTACCAGTTGCCATTCAACCGAGGGGCGGACCTCATCGCGTATAATGTCGTGCTGGATTCTACGCTTGTGGAACTCAATGGCGCAGTGCCAAACGGCGCCTATGGCCGCGCCTGGGCAGGCTGGGATTCACAGCCGCCCGCTCTGGGCGCTCCGGTGCAGGTGATACATCATCCAATGGGCGCGGATATGAAAACTTCGCGCGGACGTATAACCGACCCTGAAGTGGATGTGGCCATGGGTATGCTGGGAAGTTTCCGCTATGAAAAGCAGATAGAGGCGGTATGGAGCGCGGGCGTAACCGAACAGGGATCGTCGGGTTCCGCGCTATTGCTGCGCAACGACAGCTACCGCATCTCGGGCGTACTCAGCAACGGCACAATGCACAGCTGCACAGATACAAGCAACAATCTTGATAATTTTGGCCCCTTTCATGTCTTCTTCCCACAAATAGGGTGTCATCTCGTCAGTGGGTACACATGTCAGGACCCCTATGAACCTGAAACAAGCCGTTGTTTTCTGCTGCGTAAAATGGGGCTGTCCACAGAAACCTTGCATCACTTGCGCATGTTCCGGGACCAAACCCTCGCCAAAACCGCACTGGGCAGCAAACTGACCCAGGACTACTACACCCTCGCCCCGTCGTTTGAGAACTGGGTTGATAATAGTGTGGTGTTGCGGGTTGCGCTTGAAGCGTTGACTACAGTGGGCGCGGCTTGGGGCAGCGCCCTGTAACACGCATATCGTGACGAGGCGTGTGATGTAAATGGGGTAAACAGCGTTTATCTGTTGTACACCAAAAAATTACTGGCCGCCGTGTAGCAGGGTAGTAGAAAATGCCAGAGAACATAAGTGATAAATAAAATAAAATCAGAAAGCAGAAAAAAGGATAGCCCCCTTTACTTTTATGCGAAACTTAGGTATAATTGGTACAGTGGTTACGATGTGTGTAAGTCGGAGCCGTGGTGTCTTTAAGCATTGGTACTAAATAAAGGAGATGAGCAAATGAAACGAGGACGTAATGGATTTACGCTGATCGAGCTGCTGGTGGTAATTGCCATCATCGGTATCCTGGCGGCTATATTGCTGCCGGCCCTGGCGCGTGCGCGCGAAGCCGCGCGACGCGCAAGCTGCCAAAATAATCTCAGGCAATGGGGACTGATTTACAAGATGTACGCCAACGAATCTCCAGGCGAGAAATACCCGACGATACAGATAGGCGCGTTCCCCTATCGAGACAGAAATCCAGGCGATGCTGACTATCTAGTGGTTTCCCTGAACTTGGGGCCAAATGTGTTTTCCATTTATCCCGAATACCTGACGGACCCCGCATTGGTTTTGTGTCCCA
>SLFT01000061.1 GCA_007124105.1 Candidatus Hydrogenedentota bacterium
CAGCGCCACACGCCGGAAACAAAGCCGTAGCTGTGCAATCCCACGCCCAGCGCGTTGACGCCCCACCAAGCGAACACAATGATCATGCCCAGAATTACCGTGCTGACGGCAATACCGCAGTGCTTCAGATAACCGCCGCGTCTGGCGTGCATCATTGCCAGCGCCCACAGCACAATTAATAACGCGCCGTTCTCCTTAGGATCCCAGCCCCAGAACCGGCCCCAGCTCTGCGCCGCCCAGACGCCGCCTAACACGGTGCCAATAAGTGTAAACACCAGGCAGAAGCAGACAACACCGTATATGACGCGTCCCAGGTCGGCGTAAAAACGAGTGGAGGCATGAATGCCCAGCAAGCGTCCCCCAATATACACATGGGCAAGGGCGGCGGCAAACAACCCAGCGCCGTATCCGGCAATAATCGTGGTAACATGGGTGGCCAGCCAGAAATTGGTGTCGAGCACGGCAATGACCGAGGGCATGGTGTCCATGCCGCCGCGCGCTTCATAGCGTGAAGCGAAAAACATGCCGAGTACGCCTAGTAACGCGCCCACGGACATGGCAATGCGACGTCTGTTCATGAACTCAATCAGAAACCCGAGGAAGGCCGCTATGAACGTTGTAAACAGCAATGTCTCGTAGGTATTTGTTACAGGCGGTCTGCCGCGGATGATGCATCGCAGGACTATCCCCGTCGCCAATAACAGCAGCGGCGGCGCAAGGAATACATTCAGCAGCGCGGACAGTTTGCCTGACTGGGGCAGCGTCCAGGATATGGACGCCGCGAAGAAGGCGAGTAAGAACAACCATTGGCTGAGGAAAAAGAAACGGCCCCTATAATACGTCACTTCCAGCGGGATACGCCTGTACGCATTCCGCGCGTCCGCTCCTTCAGTGATGGTTTTATGAAATGCCCGTGTCTCGTGCGTAAAGGCTGCCATGTCTGAGAAAGCATCCACAAGGTCTTCCAGCGCGACAAGGTAATGAAGCGGCGCAGGACCTTCATGATCAACGTCAAAAGCGGCTTCCAGTATGGAGGATGGCGTCCACCAGTCGTCTGCATCGGTCTCGGGCGGGAACAGGGCCAGCAGATTTCCCGTGTGCGCCATCACGTCCAGTTCATCGAACAGCCGTTGCATGTCCCGGGCAATCGCTTCGCGAGCCGCTTCATCCAGCTGATCAAAAGAACCGGCAAGACGCGAGAGATAATCTGGAATAACCGCGGCAATATCGCTCATGCGCACGACTGTTGCATCGCCAAAGGCGCCGCTCAATAACAGGTTGTCGGACACCGAAAAGCGTGTGCGCGCAATTTCCATGAAGTCAATGACGCTTTCAAAAGCGCGTACATTGCCAGCCAGCGCGACCAGCTGCTTATCCATGAAATCACGCAGTTCCTCGGGAAGATGCGAAGCCTCATGGGCCAGTTCCATAAGGCGATCGCGACCCGGCGCAAGATGGCGATACGAATAGCGGTCCCGTTTTTTACCATGCGGCGTAAGGCCCAGGGCCACAATCACTTCTGAAGTCTCAACACTGAAACATCGGTACGTCATTGCTGTTTCAGGGTAAAAAAGACAGTCCAAGTACCATTCGATGGGCGACCGTCTCGCTGTTCCAGCCTCATGTTCCACGCGAACGGACCGACGGCCGTTCAAACGCAATAACGAAAACCGCGCTACAGTATCAAGCGGTTTCACGCGCCCACCATCAAGAACGGGCAACGTGGCAAAGGCGTCCGTGATTTCTTGCGGCCATTCGGGCGGCGCCTCTGAAAGAGCCGAAACGGCGTACGCGGCCTGCGCGGAAAAAACGGCCATGCAAAGAAGCGCTGCATGTATGTACTGCCTCATAGTCATTTATACCTTCTTGTCACACGATGACACATCGTTTCACGCGCCGCTGTTGCGTCAGCTCTTCGCCTGTCGGGCGCGGGATTGTTGTTTCAAATAACGGAACAGGGCTTGACCGAAATGGAGCAGCAACCCGAATGAGATAATGCAGGACGCGTACATGGGCCATTGCCCCGCCGGATTACGCGTCACGGCAAGGACGGTGTAGAGCGGGTCGCCGGGATTGGCGTCCGTGGGTCCCCAGGACGCCTGATAAAACGTATACCCCCGATGGCGCAAGGGCTCGTTCATACTGATAACCACATCGCGCTCGGCGCCGCCTTCCTCCAGGCGCATCTCGCTGCTGAAGTGACGGGGCATGGTGGTGCCGGGATAGGTTTCATGGTTGAACTTGTCCAAGGTAAGCGTGAAGGGCAGTTCCCATTCACGGCGGCGTAGAGAAAAAGCATATTCGCGACCATCCGCGAGCAAGCGCCAGGGGGCGCGTTCCATGCCCCAGAGTATGCCCGGCGCCGCAGACGCATCGGGCCGCTCCGGTTCGTGCAGTGTAACAAAAACTCCTGGCACATTATGCTCCGCTGTGCGTTCCTTTGGCAATGGGTTCAGTTCAAGGCCATCCACCGACCATGCACCGCTGCCATGAGCGGGACGTGAATTGGGGTAATACCGTACAACGCGCAGGTCAAAGGGAAGCATTTGATGATGAAATACGCGTCCGGCCCCGTCGCCTATATCCTCGAAGTCCTGTTGTGGAATAATAAAAACGCGCCCGGCCTCGTCTGACGTCATTTCGGCAACCCGTATCTCCCATTCATAATAGCTTTGAAAACGCGACCCTGATTCGCCTTCGTACAAGGGCAGATTGCCGTTGATCGCGTAGGTATAGGCCACAAACCCGGCAACAATCAGGTATAACACGCCGCCGTGCGCTATCAACAGTCCCGGACGCCGCCACCGTTTCGGCGCGCGGAATATTGCGCCAACGAGCATGTTTACAAACAACAGCGACAGTAACAGGTATCCCCCCGGCAGGGGAAGCGGAAACCAGCCGAACAGGGGATGCACCACCACGAGCGACTCGAAATAACGACGTTGCGCCTCGTAAAGACCCAGTCGCGTCTGTTCGAGTGTGCCAAAAAATACCAGGGCCATCAGCAGCAACAAGAGCGCCACTGACAAACCATAGGAGGCCAGAAAAGCGTATATGCGCCGGAGGATGTTCATGTATGTATTGCTTCCTTGTGGTTCATAATAAAGTAGGAGGTGAAAGCGTCAATCGCAATTTCATGAAGAACAGTCGTCTCGGAGACGCCAGCAGCGCTTACTGTTCCTCAGATACATGCATGGAACGACAAAAAGCCTCGAAACGTTCCCGCTCCGGTTCCATTTCATGAATAGGCCCCGTCATTTTTACAAAGAGCAATCCGCCGGGAATTGGGCAAATGACGCCGTAAAGTTTCACTGTGCCCCCAGCGTCCGCTACGCTGAGATAAGCGGCTTGCTCGCCCAGCATTTCCAGCCGGGGCAAGGCCAAAATGTCATCGTCCGACATGGGGCCCAAGTCCAATTGGGCCCGCCATCGGTTCAGGTTCGCTGTAATGCCGCCCGCCATACCGGGAAGCAACGTTACCGCGCACTCGGTCGCCTCAGTAGCCGCGGGCATATAAGTTGCCAGCCGCATGGGACGTTCCTCGCCGCGCCGCCAGCCGTCAGGCGCCTGCCAGTGCAAGTGCGCCGGATCAAGGGGCGCGCTCTCCATCACTCCCGACTCGGGTAGTGGCTGGTCGTCGTTGTGAGGCGTTGGCGCTCGTTGCGGCCCTGACGGTTCCAAGCCCAAGCGCGACGCCGTGCCAAGAACGGGCATGGCGGCTTGCTCTTCCTGGTTCATTTCGCGTATCTCTGTGATCGCGACCCGGTCCGCGGGCTGAGAACATCCCGGGATAAAGATGGTCGCTGCCAGTAGAAGACAAAAAACTGTTCGCATAGATAAATCCAGTGGCTTCGAAGTACGTTTATTGCGACAAGTATACTTGTGTTTTGTGTTTGCAATCAAAAAGTCGCGTTGTTTGCGGCTACAAGCTGTGCAACGTCTCTGTTAAAATTCAGTCACATTCAACGTTGCTAACAGAGGGCAACGCTGTCAGCCGGCCGCCTTTGAAAAGAAATGGCGCCCCGAACAGGAATCGAACCTGTGTCTAACGCTTAGGAGGCGTTCGTTCTATCCACTGAACTATCGGGGCGCAAAAACAAGAAACGCTGTTCCATCGCTTCGTCTGGTATACGATACACCATTTCTCGAATCGGTTCAAGCAAAGGAAAATTGCGCTATGGAATTTGTACAGTACGGCGAACGGTTGTAACATTGCCTGCGTTGTCGGCAACACGGTATATCAATTCCTGTTCACCAGAGGGCAGTTCCTGGTCCCGTTCCCATTCAAGACGATTCTCATCGGGATCATATTCGGCAAGCAGCCACTTGCCATTCGCTGTGATTGTGAACTCGGCAATGCCGCTGCCAACGTCTGCGATGGTCGCGCGTATAATGGGGCGTCGCGTTTGCGCATGATATCCATCGGGCGGTGAAACATCGCCGATTGTGGGCGGCTGTGTATCTTCCAGCACGGCGTAAACGCCAAAATTACGTACCGACGCTTCCAGTCTGTCGCCGCGTCGTCTGCCGCCCACATAGCGCCACCCGTTGCCGGTGTCTCGGTAGAGGCGAAGACGGGCGGGATTCTCGGCGCCCTCGGGCATGGGAAGCGACAAATCAATTTGCGCATCCACAGGCGTATTTTCTGGCCAGATGCGCCAGGGCGTTCCCAATAAGCGCACAGGCGGCGCGCTGGTGTTCTGGGCAGGACGCGCTTGCGCGAAGAGTACGCCATAGGGCGAGTCACGCTTAACGCCCAGCCGCACGTCCTGCAACGCCAGTGTCTGTTCTGCGCTGCCGCGCAACACGACATGAACCGTTTCCTCAAAGGGCGCGATACGGGGATGATGAACGCGCAGGGAATGTATGCCGCTCTGCTCCGGCCTGAACGCCGCTTCCCACGTCCGCTCGGTTTTCGGCAAAAACCGCGTCAGCGTTATGGTTGCGCCGCTCTCCGCCAGCAGTTCAGGCGCGTGTCCTTCCGCAGAGGGAAAGGCGGCTGTCAGAACAAGCCACTCGCCGTGACACGCCATTGCGACAGCCCCTGGTGCGTCTGCCGTGGATGCGGCGGCAACCGCGCCTTCCTGCGGTTTTTCAGGCCGGAATGGAATGGTCAATGTTGCGCTGTTCCCCATAAAGTCCACGGCCTCGGCCACCAGTTCGCCAGGCGCATCCGGGACGTCAAACCAGCCGCTGCTGGGGGAATGGGAGTACGGGGGAGACGCATTGCCCGGCCACCGCCAGAGCAATAGAAAACGTCCCTTGTCCAGAAAAAATGGATGATAAGCAACCGCGCCATTATGCATGGTGTCGTATGAGAGATGGTCGTGCTGAACCCGGAACAGCTCGCGGCCTTCATGAAGCAGCCGCAAAATATGTACGCCAAAGCGCAACCCGTCATTGCCCGGGTCCATCACATCTACGCCAATGCCGACGCGCCCGGATATAGCGACAGGGGATGCTGTGTAACGACCGCCGCCCTGGTGGACAACCTCCAACGTCTCGGGAGTAAAACCGCCGTTTACCGTGCCAACGGGACCATACGGCGTTACGAGCGCTACTCGGATAACCGGCCGGGTCGTATCCGGCCATTTGATGCCCGCCAGGCGCGGGTTAAAGGGGCGGTTGGCGCTGTCGCGCAATTCGTAATGCAGATGTGGCGGTCCAACGCCGGTGCGTCCGCTTAGCGCCACCTGTTCACCACGACGCACGGGAAACTGACCGGGCTGTGGGTATAAGTCCACTGTGTACGTCTGCCGCGCGTGTTGATTCTGGCGAACGTAAGCGCGCACTTCATCGGAATAATCGTCCAGGTGCGCATAGACAACGCTGTTGCCGTCGTTAAACTGGATGTACACGGCCTTGCCGTAGCCGTAGGGGGAACAGCGCACCCGCGACACATACCCGTCTGCCGCGGCATACACTGGCCGGCCGATAACGCCGCCGGTGCGCAAGTCAATGCCGGCATGGAATCGGCCTGTCCGGTATTCGCCAAAACTGGAGGACAGCTCGCGCGAAAGGTCAAGCGGCCACTGGTACAGTTCTTCGGCGGCGACAAGCGCCGGGGAAGCCACCAGCAACAGAACATATCCGCTTGCCGCCATGAGCGCCGCCAACGCGGCCTTATTTGAAAAAGACATCATCCTGCCGCCTTGTCCACACAATCAAATTACTCAGATGCCGATGCGCTACCCTGCGCGGCAAGGGTACGGTCCAGCTGAATGAAGATTTTGGTGCGGTTTGAATCGTTTACGATGGGTTCGCAAAAGTCGAGAACGACCTCATCCATCTTAATGTGATACAGCATACGACGGATGGCAGGTTCCGCTTCCGACAATGGAATTGAATCGCCGGGTTCTGCCGCCTCGAGTCGTATCAGATGGATGCCGTATTCACTGCCAAACACGCCGCTGATATCGCCCGGCCGCATGGCTGCGGCGATATCAACAAAGAAGTGGGGAAGCTCGCTTGCGGGCAGCATGCCCATATCGCCGCCCTGGGACGCATCGGGCGCTTCCGATACATCCCGCGCAACAGCGGTAAATTGTTCGCCGGCCAAAATGCGCGCGCGGGCGCGTTCAGCCACTTCACGCGCCTGCTGCCACGCGCTTTCGTCCGCCTGCACCACATCGGGTTTGGGCAATACGAGAATTTGCGACAAGTGCATCATTCCAGGTTGCTCGAACAGATGGGGATTCTTGTCGTAGTAGTCGCGAATCGCTGCGTCCGAAACAGAAACGCCCTTTTCACGAGCAATTGTTTCGGACGCCTTTTCCACCAGCAACTGCTCACGAATACTGCCACGCGCTTCCTCGCGTGTCTGGCCCGCCCGTTCTAGCACCTCCGATTCACTGGGCGCGTCGCCCAGTTCTTCCGAAAGCAACGCCGCAAAATAGCGCAGCTTGTCTTGGTATTCGGATTCCACATCACTATCCGAAACTGACAGCCCGCGACGCTCCGCCTCCTTGAGAAGAATCTCGTGACGGATCATTTCACCCAGAATTGTCAAGCCCGCATGTACACGATACTCGTCTGTCAGCTCAGGCAGGTCCATCAGCTGCATAAACCGGTGCAGATGTCGCCGGTATTCACGCACGAAGTCAGCGCCCTCGATTACCGTACCGTCAACAATCGCCACGGGACCCGCCGGCACGGAACGCTCGACTACGTCCATTTGTCGCAAATCAGGCGCCTGCGCGCCAACGGTCAAGGTCAGGCAGGCCACAACTGCCAGTGACAGGATGCATCGTCGCATTGATATTCTCCTCGTGGCGCGTATTGCTACTGCGCCTTCATGGTCGTTGTTATTTAGTTCGCGGGCGGCCAAGCGCCCCGCCGTATGAGTACGCTATGATGCTACCATATTCCGCCCTTGCGGAAAAAGTTCCACTTCAACATGTATAGAACGCAACTGACAAAGGGGTTTTCGCAAGCAAACATAATGCTTATTCTTGCGCAAGCATCTGTTGATGTCACCACCTTGACATCTAAGTTAGTTGTCCTGTATAATGTTAGTCTTACCTAACATTCAGGGAGCAAATATAAAATTATGGAACATGAGCTGACGCCAAGTCTCGAAAATTACCTTCGGGTCATCTACCACGTGATCGAAAGTCAGGGCGCCGTGCGAGCAAAGGAAATTGCCACGCGCCTTGACGTAAGCAACGCATCCGTTACCGGTGCCTTGCGAATGCTCGAAAAGAAAAATTATATCCACTATACGCCCTACGGCGTAATCACGTTGACCCGAGAAGGGAAACGTACGGGCCGTGACCTCCAACGCGCACGCGAGACATTGGCGGAATTCCTTGTGGACGTGCTCGCTGTTGATGAGGCCACGGCAGAGGAGGCTGCCTGTGGGATGGAGCACGCCGTATCCCGACAGATCATGGATAGGTTTGTTGCGTTCTTCGCGTTTGTGAAGGCATGTCCTTATGCGGGGATTGTTTGGGATGAAAAGAATGGGTTTCATTGCGATGCGCG